>CAYWVE010000041.1:0-9375 GCA_964461775.1 uncultured Candidatus Saccharibacteria bacterium
AGCTCCCAGAACCGGAGCGAGCTCATGAGCATAGCTCGGGATCTCTTCTCCCGTTACCTGCGGAAATGGTTCGGTATTCTGGATGGTCAAACTCAATCCCAGATGGGGTTCTTCATTCTTGGAGCTCTCTTCGGCTGAAGCAGAAGTTGCCACCATCATAAGGAACAACAGGATCAGCAAGATCTTGTACATTACATCCTCCGTGTAGAGAATTTCTACAGAAGGAATGTATCTAATTCATATCAAAAAGTCAATCCAGGAAGGAATTTATTGGTAGGGTTGTCTTGAATAAGTAGGGGTTTGATTGAAAGGAGGCTCCTGGGATTTGGGTAAAGAAAAAGCACCGATGCTCGGATAAACCGAGACTTACTCAGTGCTCGTTGAGTTGCAGGCTTTAGCTTGAGCCCCAGATACGAGTCAGCTCAGATGCTAATTGCTGGCAAATTTCTTCAGACTCAATGCCTTCGAGGGCTGTGCGGAACTCGGCTTGATGGCTGATGAACCAGTCCTTGCCCAGCTCATTCAGGGCAGACCTTATTGCTACTCTGATATGTATACCCGACTGGTCGAACCCACTCTTGCAGTAAGCATTAGCTGCCGTAGCGAGCCTCGAGTAGCAATTGGTCGGGTCAATCTGGTACAGCCAGTGATGCCCACACAGTGCATGCTCGGGGCTAGAGAGCAGTCGCTCTGCGTAGCTGATTACCTTTCCTCGATCAAGCGACTGCCATCTGCTCCAGGGGATGCCAAGCAAAGCCCAGTATCCCGTGGGGGGCCAAGTGGGCCTAGCCAGGCCAGCGATTAGCTCGTTGTCTCTGGCCTCGTCCTGCACATAGTCGAGCCAGAATTCAGCGATTGCCTGACTTTTGGACGCGTTGCCCAGGAACACCAGCTTGTAAAGTGCGTTCCAGTTGTCCTGATTCTTCGGAAGCTCCATCCACTCCTGTGTCAGGATCATTACTGCCTGTCCGAGTCTGGCCATGAACTCCTCTTTCTTCAGTAGCTCATCCAGGAGCACATCGGTTAGGAAGTCGAGGCTATCGTAGATCTCGCATCTCGGGTCACTTGGAAAGGTCACCTCCAAACCGTGCTTCTCATATAGAGCGGCTCTCAGCCACTTTGTCAGAGCTTCCAGGCTTAGACCACACAGCCAAGCCATTTGCTCTGCTCTGTCAGCAATAAAGCGCATGATTGCACCTCAATTAAGGAGCATCCCTGCCCCCGTTGGAATGTTGGTATTGTAGTCGGAAATTGAAAAAACCGCAACGACTGTGGCTAATTGCAACGGGTGGAGGGTCTTAGCTGAAAGCTTGCCCCGATGAGCATAGTGAGTTTTTGGGGTTGGGGCTTATTTGAAGAAGTTTGGGCAAGAAAAAACCGCCTTAGCTTGGTAGCCTTGGCGGAAGCAGTGGGTCTGCTCAGTCCGTTTGGTACTAGTACGGGAGACCCGTCTTTTGGATGTGCTCGGCCCGGTACTTGGCTTTCCAGGTCTTGACCCTGGCCGGGATAGAAGCGATCAAGCACCGAAGTGCATGAAGGTCGTTCGCGATCCCGCGAACGAATGACTCGGGCGGGCGGGGGGTGAGGTGAAAGGCCATGCAGTTCAGGTATTCCATCACCTGCTCGTAGAGCAGGACGAAGTCCTTGAGGTTGGCGCTCTCCATCCTCAGCTCGGCCCGGTAGTAGAAGCTGTCCCCGCAGTGAATCCTGTCTGGGCTCACCCGAGCCTTGGCGGCGCCAAGGTTGAAGAAGGCTTCGCCCTGGTTGGCTGCGGCTATCTGGGGTGCTCCGCCGAAGCACTCGAACAAGACCAGGGTGTGACCTTCTGGGATATCTCCCTCGGACAAGCCGAAGGGACAAATGTCCCTGAAAGAAACTCTGAAATTCGGGTCGGGCTTACCATCAGCCCCAAGAAGTTTAAGTGACGCCATAACACACCTCCTTTTTTGTCTGTCATAGGGTGATCCCTATAATCAGCTTGCGGGTTATGGTAGGCTCAGATTAACATTCATTAGGTAATTTGTCAATCGTAAACTCGCTTCCAGAGCGGATTTTACTGATAGAACGCCTTAGATGAAGCTTGCCCGATGAGCGTAGCGTGTTTTCGGGGTTGGAGCTTATTTGAAGAAGTTTGGGACAAGAAAAAACCGCCTTGGCTTGGTAGCCTTGGCGGAAGCAGTGGGTCTGCTCAGTCCTTCTTAATTATCACACCCGGGCTTGCAGGAAGTTCGGTTAGTCGATCAGAGGAGAGGCTCTAACAGGGAAAACCACCTGTCTCCCGCATAAAAGCGTACGCTTCTCTTGTCCGAGACTTTTCGAGCCATGAGGTTCCAGCCTTTCGGATCTGGATGCACACCTTCCTTTCTCCAAGACAAGTTCACCAGAACCACCTCTTGATCGTCAGGAATACCCATCCAGAAGTTGTTCCCGCCATCCTCAACGGCTAGGTCACCCGGCTCCCCAGACCTTTGCTCCTCGATCAGACGGGCCAAATATGCACACAGGGTATCGGGGTCGAATTCCGAGAGGCCGCTAATGGTATTGGCTCTCTCTGGGAGATCGTCCTCGGTTATATCCAACCATTCGGTCTGAATGGTCTTGGGTTCCTGAAGTTCGCGTGCGACGGTCAGGACGCTCTCCTGAAAGTCCGTCCACGGAGACATCCTTTCCCGTTTCAGATAGAAACCCGATACAGAGATTGGGATGAGGGTAAGAACCCTTTTACCCACAAAACGGGTTCCAGCCTCTATGCGGATGTGAACTGCCACTCCGTCCTGGAAAAGCTGCAGCCCCCGTTGGAACTGCTCCAGAAAAGGCTGCAATTGCTCGAAGTCACGCTTGTTCTCTCGAACAAGGTGACACAGGGTGAGGTACCAGGATGCCAGCCATTCAATGAACTTGGCTTTTGCAGCGCTACTCACGCTTTACTCCTTATTTTCATCTCGCTACTAACGAGATCTAGACTTGGCAAGCAAGTTGCCAAGTTGAGCTTATTCTTGCCGTATGAGGGCTAGAACCTGCCATCCCGGGCAGCAAAAGGTTGTAAAAGAGCTGCCTGCATAGTACATCTTTTGAAGACTGCTGTCAAGTTAAAAACCGCTCTGAGAGCGATTTTTACTGGTGGAGCTGGGGGGATTCGCACCCCCGTCCAAAAGACAATTTCTAGATACTTCTACGAGCGTAGTTGGCTTGGGTGATGTTCTTGAGTCTGCCGACAAACCAACCAAGAGCAGATCAAGTAAGCCGCATTAGTCTTAGCCGCTGGCCGTGGCCACCAGCAGAGCAAACAGATAAGTATTACACCGCGACTCTCCCCTATCTGATGAAAGGAGAGGCGATGGCAGTGGCAATTAGGCTACTGCAAGCGCAGGCCGAAACCCGCTAAATGCTTTGTTGGCATTTGTAGTTTTGTCCTCTTTTGCGTTTTTGGACGCGAACGGCACGCCGTATCTAAAAATCAAGGTCTCTTGTCGATAGCTATTCAGCCCCTTGTGGGATAGCTGGCAACTTGCCTAGAACAGGTTGATGCTACCACTAATACTTTCCCTGATCAAGCTTGCCGTGTGACAAAGCTAGCTCGGCATGCGTCAAGCCCTGCGATTCGAAAACTAATCGCAGTCCGGATTGTGATAGTAGCCGATACTGACTGGAGTTCCAGTAAACAACGAAAAGTCGTTTTCGCGTTCCATGATATCGGCCCGTTCCTGATCTAGGGGGTCTGGGCCTGGGCAGCCAGGCTCATCGGGAACTAGACGAATCCCACTATATCTCACGGTGGGTTCGGGTGTCCACCCACCAGCTGCTGCGGCTCCTTGGGGTACTTGACCGCCAGGGGAAACAAACGAATTGTGCTGTGCACGCACATGGTCCCAGTAATCATACTTAGGATATCTCCAGATTATTCCTGACGCACCAACGCGTCCCTCGCGCGGATCGGTGAGATATTGAAACAAATTGTATTCAACCCTACCGCTAGCACCGTACCATCCACCGTAGGTCATCCTTAAGGAATTGTAAGAGCCACCTGCCAATTCTTGATCACGTGTTGCTGGCTCTACATGTACAATATTGTATCGAAATAGTGAAAGCTTGGGTTGGCCGTATAACTCCAAGACATGACGCCCCATTCCCGGGAAAGGTTTGTTGGCCGCTCCAAACACATTGCCAAAAACATCATATTTACCGTAGTACCACTGTCCTATGCCTCCGTCTATAGTTCCACTAGCCGTGAGCTTTAAGTTAACTGATACAAATTCAAAACCTGCTAGCGCTAAGGTTCCCAAACTTGTTATGGTTACCTGGGTAGGATTACCATTCACTCCGAGCAATTTAGTCCCAGGCGAAAAAGTCTGAGGTAGTTTTTTGGCGTCTGTAACTACAGGTACTCCGTCGAGCCTCCTGGTCGACACTACATAATGTGGATTGGTAATCAGAACTGTAGAGCCAGGGGGAATAACTAGAGCAGTCCGATAGTCCGTTCCCTGGTCTATGGCAGCAAATCGATACTCACGATCTTGCACGATTACACGGGCACTGCTGTCAACAGGCACACTCGACAATGCCTTGCGGAAGCTCCGAACTGGCTTGTCTGCAGTTCCCGTATTGGCATCGTTGCCCTTTTCGGAGATAAAGATCTCTTTGTCATACTGCTGAACGAAATATGCCCCAGAAGGGTTGATTTGAGTATTTGCATAGAAGGCCAGAGCCCCCAGAACTGCCAGGAGTCCAACAAAAGCCTTGAGACGACCCATATCCATGGTAGATCCGGATTTTGCTTTAGGCATATAAGTAGCTTGAGCGATATTTTGCATATAGGACAAACCGCTAAATGGTTTGTGGAGAACTGGGGCATTAACCCTTGATTTATTATACGGTTTGTGGTTGAGTGTAGGTAGTACTTTACCGAAATAAGCAGCGGAGAGGTTAGATGTTCATCAAGAAGCGACTCTTATCAACCGCGGCAATCCTAGTACTGGGATTGGTGGTAGGAGCAGCATCCACTCCATCAATTAAAAGTGCGGTTTGTCTGCCCTTCTCGACTACAGAGACTACGAGAGCGGTATACTCTGATTTCAGCACATTCCACGGGTTTGTCTTGGACAGAACCCCGGCCGAACATCTGGATCAGATTAGTCTTGGGCTGGCTACTCACGACAAGAGCGAGAGCGTAAGGCTGGGAGATAGCCAGCATGGCCCCTTGGCTATGGCCTGGAGGGGCAAACTTCTGCGTGGGGCTACGGGTCTGGGCGGCGATGTAGAGTATGGGGCGGTATTTCTCCAGGATAAGCTGGTGGTATTGAGAGTGATGCCCCTTTTGCCGCCAGGCACTACCCTGGTTGACTGGTTCAATGCCTACTATGATGATTCGCTTGGCACAATCCTCGATCCAGACCCTGGTACTTTTGTGAGGATTGATCGGAGTGGCAATGAGCTGGGGCTGGAAGAAGCTTGGGTCATCGATCAACCCGATGGGCGTGCATTCTTGGAGTTTCGGTCTGCCCAGCTTGAGGCCGCCCTACGCGCCGCTGGAGTGGAGTCATAGCCAGGCAATACCTGGCCTGCACCCGGAGTTTAATCACCCCTTCTACATGGGGTGATTTTTATTTGCCGTAGCGGCCTGCACGACCGAACCCATGTATTTTATTGCTCCCAGAGCGATAATATTAAATAGTGGACCGATTGTCCCTCTAAGGTGTAAATCCCTTGACAAAAGAGATATTTAATAGTATAATAATATAATACTTTGCAGGCGAAAAGACTGGTGCCCGCGATGTTCAAAACCAAAAACCAAATGACAAGTCGCTTCCTAAAACAGTTCCACAAACTGATTACCATGCTGGTGGTAGTCGGGCTAGTGGGACAAGCTTTTATTCCTGGGAGCTCTTGGATCCAACCTGCTCGAGCCGATGAATTTCCCGATACCGGTGTTTATGATTTCGAGGAGGGATTTGGAGGAGTTTACGCAACTGGTGACAATGCTCTGGTAGAAGGAAATTTTGCTCAAACCAGACTGACCTGGGAGCTGCAGTCGGGAGCAGATATTGCTGGGGCCGGCATTAGCTCCTCGAGGCTACTCTCCCCTGAAAGTGCGGGAGTAGTTTTGCTAATCGACCGAGGAAATGGTATTGCCTACCGCTCTACCGATTCTGGCGAAAACTGGAACCAAATCCTAAATGGCACTATGAATGTTTTGGATATGGTTGAAACTACTGAGGATGGTAGTACCACCTTGGTAGCCGTGGGTGACAATGGAGCCAACCTCATCATTCAATACTCAGAAGACTTCGGTGCTACATGGAATGCTGCAACGATGGGCTTTGTTGTTCCTGGTCTTGCGGCTTTGTCTGCAACCTACGATGCTGCGACCAACGATCTGTGGGTCTTGATTGATAATGGTACCGTAGCCACCTCGACTGATGGCGGTGAGAACTGGTCGTTGACAGCTGGGGTTCCTGGTTTTACTGATTCATCGTATGAGATCATTGCCGTTGGAAATGGTGACCTAGTAGCTAGCGGAGCGGACGCCGGGGGGAATATGATTGCCTATTCGCTAGACAATGGTGATAGCTGGACTGAGTTCTGTATTCAGGTGGGTAGTGTGGGGGTATGCGACCCAGATATCCAAACCTTTGGCCTCCACAATGGCTATGTATACGCCTCAGATCAATCGAGCGGTAGCCTATTTCGAACCCTCGCTACCGAGCCGCTGGGTTGGAGCAGCATAAATAATACCCCCGGCTACATTGACTCTTTCTACAGCACTGGCGAGATTCTATTCGCTTCGAGCTTTGGAAATGGCATAGTGTACGGCAGCTATGAGAATGGCGACAACTGGTTGGTTGAGCATGCCGAAGCGGTAGCTGGAGCAGAAGGATTAGGGCTCGCTCGCCTGTACAATGACGATCGCTTCTTGTGGGTGATTCAGGACGGTGCTACTACTAGCGCCTATATTGCGGATCCATACACCAGCGATGCGTGGATTATACCTGAGAATGGCTTCTTGGCTTCCGAGATCAACTCGATAAATGCCGCTGATTTCCATGCCGTTAGCGAAAGCACCGAAGTCAGCCTTGCCTTTGGGTTTACTACCGACCCCGATGGTACTTGGTACTACCACGATGGAGCCGATTGGGTAGCGGGCGTGGGTACCGATAGCACTTTCTCTACTCCAATAAGCGATTTGACCGGCAGCGTGTTGCAAAGCTTCGATGATGATGTCCCCTTTACTGGCTCGATCCAAATCCGGATCTACTTGGTAGGTGGTAATCCAGACCCTAATCCTCCGATTATCGTCTTAGACTACTTAGAGTTTAATTACGATCTAGCTACTATTCCCATAACCCACCCCAATGGTGGCGAGGCGTTTGCGGTAGGTACCCAGCACAATATTACTTGGACCAGCAGCGGTGGTATCGCCACGGTCGATCTGGAATACTCGATCGACAATGGCGGCATCTGGAATATGATTGCTGCAGGTGAGGCCAACGATGGTACCTATGAGTGGACGATCCCAAATGCCGATGGCAATGACAACCTGATCCGAATCAGTTCCGGAGCGGTTGACGATACCAGCGATGCCACATTTGAGATTGTTAGCCAAGGCGGTGGCGGTGGCAATCAGGGCGACGATGAGCAGATTCCTTACTCTGATGTGGATGAGCAGCCGCCCATTAGCCCCAACGATACCCTCTCTGTAACGGTAACCGCCTACGACAACCAATCGGGAGTAGAGAGCGTGAAGCTCTACTACACATATGGGTACGAAGCGACTGGGCCAGCTTATCTGATCCCCTTTGGTGAGCCGATGCACGGCTGTCCAGAGGAATGTTTTGAGTGGGAGTTCGATTTCCCTAACGGGGAAGGCAAGTACTACTTCTATTCCAGTGCCGTCGACTTTGCGGGCAATGACAACTTCCCCTATAAATTTGGAGGTACGATCTGCGAACAAGGTCCGGGGGGTTGGGAGCACTGTTATTACGCAGAGCGAGATATCGAGACCGAGGCCGAGACTATATTTGACCAGACTGCACCATTCGTAGTTGGTAGCCGACCAATCCAGAATGCTCAGCATGTGGCGCTGGGCGGCGGGCTGGAGCTGCGCATGAGCGAGTCGGTAACCCTCGATGGCCTCGACTACAATTTTTACCACTACCAAAATGGGCAGAAGGTCACCGACATGGACAAGATTGAAGATCCCTACTTCCCCACTATCCCTGGTGGTGGGTGCCCACCTGGTATGTATTGTATTGGGATGCAGCCAACTCTTACGATGGTATTCCCCTACTCGGGCCTAGCCCCAAACACCGAGTATCATTTGAGCATCCGCCATCTGTATGACTTTGGCGAAAACGACCTCATCAAAAATGGCTACGAGCAGCCAGGCAACTTGCTAGTGTGGAAGCTTAGCTTCCGGACCGGTGGTAGCGGCAATCCCGATATGTCTGCCTCTACGCTAAATATCGAAACAGATCAAAAGTACGGCTTCTTTGATGAAGGTGCCGTTGTCCCCTTTGTGGCCACTCTGCGCAACGAAAGCCCCACCCCGGCCAACATGGCTACCGCCGAGCTGACGATAGCTCCTGGCCTGACCTACTGCACTACGCCAACTGGTGGCCAGCATTGTGCACCAGCATTTGCTACGGGTGGTAACCTGACTGTGGTACAGGATGGTGACCAGACACGGATTAGCTGGGTGGGCTCGGTCACCGAAGGCAATACTTTCAATATTTACATTTGGGTGACGGTAGATAGCCCGGCTTATGCACCCTCGATCACCCAGCACATTACAATCGACGATGGGGTAAACGACTTTGTGATTGATCGCCACGATACGGTCTACCTCTTGTCGGAATCTAAGCTGAGCTCTTCTACCAAGATTGGTAGCTGCTATGTTGATGGTACCTTCCGCCGATGTGATCGCGCATATGAAGGAGCTTTGGTCACCTATGCAATCACGGTAGTAAACGAGGGCACTGCTCCATCGACTACAACCGTGGTCGATGCCTTGCCGGCTGATCTCGGATTTATCGAAGGGACCCTGCAGGGTGATGCTCTATGGGATAGTCTGGTCTACGACAGTGCCACTCGCGTGGTCACCGCCCAGGGGACGATACCGCCGGGGGCTAGCTTTGAGCTAAGTTTCGCGGCCGAGATTTTGCCCGATGCTGGTGATTCTGTAACTAACGCTGCCAGCATCACCAACGATGCGGGAGGCAACCAGCTCGTCTCCTTTACCACCACTCTCGGCGCGGATGAGGGCAACCAGCCCCCTCAGGTTGCCTTCCTTTCGCCTACCCCAGACCAAACAGCCGTAGGGCTCAAAAGCGCGATTCAAATTGGCTTTACCAAGAGCATGGATACCGCTCGCTTTGGGCT
>CAYWVE010000042.1:0-4668 GCA_964461775.1 uncultured Candidatus Saccharibacteria bacterium
TGGGGGAGTTTGCTCTTTACTCACTCGACGATCTTCTTGCGGGAACCAATACGATTATCGCTGATCTTGCCAAAATGCTCCGCTACAGCGAGTCCAACCCACATGCTAAGTTTTTTATCCCGCCCACGCCAAATCCTCTTGATGACGAGGAGCAATTCACGGGTCTGGAGCATCTGGTAATCGGCAACGATGCCGTACTGGCTCTTCGAGAGGACGATGCAGGAATCCGCGGAGATCATCACTACCGGAATCTGCCCGTTGCAAAGGCCATTCTATGTGTCCTGCTCAAATGGGAAATTCCTCTGCCTCAGCATCCGTGGCTCCTCAGTCGGATTCAGGACCTGTCTGAGCACATTGATGTTCGAGTTGGCACCATTCAAGCCGAGATCAGTGAGCTGGAATCTCAGGTGCAAGAGCTCAAAACGCAGATCCACCAGAAGCGCACTAGCATGCCTAGGTTCGATCCCCGTCTGAAGGGGGCCATGAAAGAGTACCTTGATCAGAATGTGGAAGAGTCCAAATCGGTTGCCGAAGTCTAGAGTTCTGCACCCAAGCACCCCTTGCCGGGGTGCTTTTTATTTGCCAAGCACTCTTCTTTCTCCAGCTCTCCGTACGCCTCCAATTCGAAAAATCTGCTACTAGCTAGCAGATTTTTCAGTTTGTGCTACAATGCCGTTAGTTTTGGGGCTCTAGCCCTGTACTTTAAAATCCACCACCGAGGTAAAGTCCATGTCGCGTATGGAGTCTCAGATCGCCAACATACAGCAACGGGCTGGGCACAGCCACGAAGAACTCCTCGAGTTTGCCGAGGCGGTCAACAAAGGAGAGGAGGGCTTAGGAAGCTTTGCCGAAGATGCCGCTTTTGTCATTGCCGTACAAGCTGGCGGGGTAGATCGCGCCGCAGTGTATTGGCACTGGATCGATACGCTGCTTGGTCTGGCCAAGCACTGCAAAGATGAGCTGATGGCGTACACCCGCATCCATCCAACTGGCATCGCTAGCTGCAAGGCACTGGCCACCAGACAGCTTGGCCGGCTGGGACGAGTGGAGTATGCCTATGACCCCATCCGAGTAATCTTGCATGCTGCCGAAGGGGAAAGCATTACCCGCTTTTTGGTTCGATCAGACACACCAATCGAGGACTACTTGACCATGAATCTGGACATCGACGATTCTGCCACGACCATCACCCTTGGGCTGGTGGAGCTGTGGAAGTTGGACGAGATTTTCCATCCGCACCACGCCGCAAACAAGAAATCGGACGGCCTGGAGTTCCTCGAAGGGGGATCTTTGGCCAAGTATTTTGCACCTCCAACCGACCTTCTTGATGGTGAGACATTCAGCCTTCGCCATCTTGTACTGGGTACGCATGCGGTGCTACGCGATGGAGTAAACAGTATCGACCTTTATGGCGATGTCTCTATGAGCACGGCTACACTCTGTGTCTTGATCAGGCAGGGATTTAATCTGTCAGCTCAGTCTGCCTTTCGCAATCAGATCGAGTGGATCGATACGCACATCAACAAGCACACTGCGGCCTGCCAAACCCGAATCGATGAGCTCAAGGCCGAGATGAAAGAGCTCCAGCAGCAGCTGAGTGATGCAAAGAGCAAGCAGGGGAACATCGACCCTCAGCTCCTTGCGGGAGTAAACAAGTACCTTCGGCCGTGGTCCTGATTGGAACGAACCCAGCTCACGGCTCATTCTGGCCACCCATGCACCCTTCGCCAGGGTGCTTTTTTATTTGCCAAAGACCCTTCTTTGCTCTAAATTGGCTAGGTGAGTATGGGCGGGTGGCGGAATGGCAGACCTGCCTGCCGGCAGGCAGGCCTGTCTACCGGAGGCAGGCGCGCTTCCACTACAATGAAGTTATGGGGTGCTATGTTTACGCTATTGCGAGCGAAAGCTGCAAATACATATATGTGGGTTTAGCCTACGACTGGGAGGGTCGTATAGCACGGCATCAAGCAGGGCGTGAGCGTACAACCAAGCCCTACCGACCCTTTCGTGTTATATATTTAGAAGAGTGTGTAGATAGAGTGGCTGCCCGACACAGAGAAAAATACCTGAAGTCAGGTGCAGGCAAGGAATTTTTGAAACAATTAGTTTAAGTGGGCGGGTGGCGGAATGGTAGACGCGCTGCGTTCAGGTCGCAGTGAGAGCAATCTCATGGAGGTTCGACTCCTCTCTCGCCCACCAAATCAAAACAGGGTCATCTGACCCTGTTTTGTATTTAATGATCGAAAAGGAGGAGAACCATCTTCACGGATAGTGAAGATTGGGACGAATACGATGCTGCTCTACCCGCCAGCAGGCGGGAAAGACTCCTCTCTCGCCCACAGTATTAAAAACCCGCCACTAGATTGACTTTTTGGTGGATTTTTGATATAATAACAGTATCACTTAGGAGGTGATGAACTTTGTTATCTGCAAATCAGCAGGACCGGCTTCGGTGTCAGAATTGGGCGGTTTACTTGGTGTCTCTGTATGGCAATTTGACTAGCTACAGTGACCCTCGTGGCCGTACTCCACTGCAGATCAAGGGGTATCACCAGTACCTCGATGCATTCTGTGCCGATATTGCACGCACGCTGACGCAGCACAGTCAGCTTCGCGTCCTCGTCGTACTGTGTGGAGGATTTACCTCCAAGGAGGATCCGGAGCTATCAGAATCCGCCTCGGTCTTTGACTATGTGGCGGACAAGCTATCAACGCTGCTCACCGTGGAACGGTTGGATCGTCTCTTTGTAATTATCGAGCACGAGAGTATCAACTCGGTGCAGAACATTGCAATGGGTATAGAGACTGCCGAAGAATTTTTTCTGCAGCAGTACCCACCAGGCCCAACTGTCTCGATAGGCACGGAGGATATCATAAACCTCCCATTCCATCTCATGTCGGTGATCGTCTGTTGCGATCGAGCTCGGATCGGGAGTAACCTCTACGCTGCAAGACACCTCTTTGCGGGTGCCGATATCGACTTGATGGTAGTTGGCTACCCGCGTCGAGACGACCATATCCACAGCCATTGGATCGTGCAGCTGGGCAAGAGTCTGGTTTTTCGGTGGCTGCCGAGCCAGATAGACAAACAGCTCTTTGCCACCAAGCCGTCCTAGATCGACTCCCCGCCGCCTGCTTGCAGGCGGCTTTTTTTATTTGCCAAACGCCCTCCCGTGTTCTAAATTAGCCCACTCGGTGAGTGGCGCGGAGTGATGACCGTCGCATTGACGCTACTATAGACACAGGCGGAGATATTGAGTGAATCAGTGGGAACGAGTATAGTGTGGTTGAATCTATGTACCTTAGTGGCCACAGAGGTCGTCCATAACCAACACTTAGGAGGTTGATGATTATGCTAGGTTGGGATCTAACTGCAGTTAGAGTGAACAGGAATATCAAGGTTGTCTTGCGGCCTACCGCGTTCCACGAGCTTCTCGGCATCCCCGAGGGTTCGCCCGCAGGGGCAGACCTACATGCACTAGTGGCTCAACAGGCAAGGGAGCTGGCGGATACCAAGCATGCTCTCGTAGACCTTGCGGCAAAGGGGCTGGCCAAGCCCGGTATTTATCACTGATTCCAAGGAGCGCTCTCGAGTGGCTCCTTTTTCTGTTGCCTCCTTACACCCCCTTTAGTATTTGTCTCGGAAGGAGCAAAAACAGGGCGCTTTGCAAATATTCAGTCGCTCCACCATACTGGGGAGGTGATTATCGGCATTACTGGCACACCAAACTCGGGCAAGGATACAGTAGCCAAGCTTTTGATAGATAAAACAGGTTGGCCGCATTTTTCTATTTCCGATGAATTGCGTCGCATTGCTGCCGAGCGCGGTTTGGCCATCGACAATACTACACTGGGAAATCTGGGCAATGAGCTGCGCACTCAATTTGGCGTGGGTTATCTAGCCGAGCAAGGCTTGGCTCAGTATCCGGATCAGAACCTAATAGTAACCAGCATCCGCAACGCAGGGGAGATCAAGCCACTACAGGCTACTGGTGGATTTGTGTTGATAGCAGTGGATGCGCCAGTAGAGCAGCGCTATGCACGCGCACTAGCCAGAGCCCGAGCCGGAGAGGAAAATCTGAGCCTGGAAGAGTTTGAGCAACAAGAGAAAATCATGCTCCATGGGCCGATAGCTGGGCAACGCATAGCCGATCTGGTAAAAGTGGCGGACTATCGCCTCCACAATACCGGCACTTTGGCTGACCTAGAGCAGAAAATAGATGAAATTTTGAGCAAAGTACAGTAAACTAAGCTCACCTGCCGAGGTGGTGGAATGGCATACACGGGGGACTTAAAATCCCCTGCCGCAAGGCTTGTGGGTTCGAGTCCCACCCTCGGCACCAAGCAAATGCCCGCCGCAGGCGGGCATTTGCTTGCCGTGAGATGGGCAGGAGAGCCCACCGGTTCGTATGTGAGCAGCTCCACCCGACAGGGTGGAAATACAGAGCTTGTAGCATTTCCTGACTCGCTGCGAGCGGAGGGATCCGCTAGTAAGCGGGATACCAATGCCACCCTCGGCACCCATCAACAGCCAGTGCAAGGGGTACTTCTTTTGTTATAGAGTGGATGGTTCAAATCCACAGTTTCGTATGCAGATGGTTGGCACTGGCTGAAGCATTACGAACCAACAATAGATCGAAGATGTGGGCGGATACCTTCTGTTAACCT
>CAYWVE010000043.1:0-7248 GCA_964461775.1 uncultured Candidatus Saccharibacteria bacterium
GGGGGAACCAGCGGTTCCCCCTCATCCGTGGATTGGCAAAGCCAAGTTTTAGCTAAAGCTAAAACCAAGTCCACTGCACCCCCTCCAGGGAACAAGAAGGAGGGCTGCACTACGAACCGAATTAAAAGTTACAAATTACAAATTAAAAACGAGGAGGCCCCGATGTAAGTCGGGGCTTTTTGTTGTTCTGATGGTTGTCATTGCGAGGCAGTGGAGCAACGAAGCAATCTCTCCTTGTTCTCGTCATCCCTGCCTACCGGCAGGCAGGTTCGGGGAAACAAAAACAGATTGGTATAGTGGGGTTATGAGGATTAGGGTAAAGGTGATAGCTGGGGCGAGTAGGGACCACATAGAAAAGGTGGGGGAGTTGGAGTACAAAGCCTGGGTGCGGGTGGTGCCAGAGGATGGGAAGGCTAATAAGGCAGTGCTCAAGATCCTGGCTAAGGAGTTGGGAGTACCGGTTACCCGAGTTCGGCTGGTGAGTGGTGCGAGTAGTGGGCTGAAGATGGTGGAGGTGCACCCAGATTAGAGGCTCTGAGAGCAAGAAAGCTTGATTTGACTTAGTTTTTATGGTATAGTCTTGGTGTCTGGAACCTTGATTAGACAGGAGGTGGTATGTGATTCAAGCGAGTGTGGACTGGATCCGCAACGCGCCCAGGTGGTACCGAATTGTGGTAGGGCTGCTTGTCCTGCTGTTGGTGGCCATTTGGGGGATAAACTCGTGGCATAGCGCAACGAGACAGCTATCCGGTCAGGAGGGTGTGCAAACCGAGATTCGGTGGCCCCGAGATCCAGTAGATCCCAATCTGCCGGATCAGCGTCATGTCGAAGTTATCGCATTGGACGACACCCGTCAGGGCTTTCAGTTCGCTCAGTACCAGTTTGTGGTGACGATCGAGACCAATCGGTCACAGCTGGCTCAGAGTGACCTGATGGAGTGGACGCTGTTGGCGCGATTGGCTTTTGACGAAGTCGTCCCGAATGGCGTTGTGCCCACAAGCAAAAAGGGAGTAGGCGAGAAGATTGCCGTTGCTATCAGCGATAAGCTCAAGGGCGAAGCTGGTCTGACGGTGTCGCAAGTGATTCCGGTTTTGTACCCGGTTGAATTGGAAGGGGTGATGATATCATCCACCTAACTGTGCATTGGCTCGATATGGCATCTGCCATGTCGAGCCAAATTTTTATAAAAAATCGTTTTTAATATTTGAGTTATGAGTAGATTTGATGAGCAACGAGTGGGGGTATTTGTAGATGTGGCCAATATGTATTATTCGGCCAAGGCGATGTACCAAAAGAAGGTGAACTTCAAGGCGGTGCTAGAACACGCCGTAGGAGATAGGAATTTGATCCGAGCCATAGCCTATGTGGTGCAGGCCGATATCCCGGAAGAGGGCAACTTTTTTGATGCCTTAGAGCACATTGGCTTTGAGGTAAAGGCCAAAGAATTGCAGATCTTTTACGGTGGCCACAAAAAGGGTGACTGGGATGTAGGGATAGCCATGGATACAATCAAGCTAGCCCCCAAGCTAGATGTAGTGGTGATTATATCTGGTGACGGCGACTTTATTCCTCTGGTAGAATATTTGCAGAGTCTGGGTCAGAAGGTAGAGGTAGTAGCTTTTGGTCGGAGTGCATCGAGCAAGCTGCAAGAGGCGGCGGATTCGTTTGTGGATATGGACAAAGAGACCAAGAAGTTTCTGATCGCTGACCGACGCATGATTAAGTCGAAAAATACCGATGCGGTTTAAAGAGGTCGAAAGCAGGGCTAATTTTCCAAAATTAGAAGAAGAGGTACTCAAGTTTTGGGAGGAGGCCCGGATTTTTGCTAAGAGTGTAGACAAAAATGCCGGTGGAGATCGGTTTGTCTTCTTTGAAGGCCCACCTACGGCCAATGGTAAGCCGGGGATGCATCATGCATTGTCGCGGTATTTGAAAGATGTGTTTCCACGGTTTAAAACCATGCGCGGATATGTGGTAGAGCGCAAGGCGGGTTGGGACACGCATGGTCTGCCGGTAGAGATCGGGGTAGAAAAAGCCCTGGGCTTTTCCGGCAAGGCAGATATAGAGAAATATGGTGTGGCCGCCTTTAACGCCAAGGCACGGGAGAGCGTGTGGGAGTACAAGGATCTGTGGGAGAAGTTTACCCGGCGGTTGGGCTACTGGCTGGATTTGGATGACCCGTACATCACCTACGACCCCAAATACATCGAGTCGGTGTGGTGGATTATCAAACAGATTTGGGACAAAGATCTGATTTATCTGGGGCATCGGGTATCGCCGTGGTGTCCACGGTGTGGCACGGTGCTGTCGAGCCATGAGCTAGCCCAGGGGTATCAGACGGATAAAGACACCAGTGTCTTTATCAAATTTAAAATTAAAAATGACAAATTAAAAAAAGGAGACGGAGATACATACTTGTTGGCGTGGACGACCACGCCGTGGACACTTCCTGGGAATGTGGCGCTGGCGGTGGGGGAGAACATTCCTTATGTGCAATTAAAAATTAAAAATGACAAATTACAAATTGAGGAAAATGTAATTTTGGCTGAGGATTTGGTGGAAAGTGTATTTGGCAAGCAAGAGGTAGAGGTGATCCAGAAACTTTTGGGCAAAGATCTGGTGGGGCTGGAGTACGAGCCATTGTATCCGGGGGCGATCGTGACGGACAAAAAGGCTTGGATGGTGGTGCCGGCGGATTTTGTGACTACTGTAGATGGTACCGGTATAGTCCATACTGCGGTGATGTACGGAGAAGATGACTACAATCTGGGTACCGAGCTGGATCTGCCCAAGGTGCATACGGTAGACAAGGAAGGTAAGTTTTTGCCTAGTGTCAGCCAGTGGGCCGGGCAGTCGGTGGTGACCAAAGAGGTAGAGCAGCAGATCGTAGCCGATCTGCGCGAGCGGGATCTGCTGTTAAAGGCAGTAGAGTACAAACACGAATACCCGCATTGCTGGCGGTGTGATACGAAGCTGATTTATTACGCGACCGACTCTTGGTTTATAGCTGTAAGTAAGATACGCAAGGAGCTGATGGCCAACAACCAGACGGTCAATTGGGTACCAGATCATCTGCGCGATGGTCGGTTTGGCGAATGGCTAAAGGAGGCAAAAGATTGGGCGATCTCGCGGGCGCGGTACTGGGGTACGCCTTTGCCGTTTTGGGTAAATACCCAGGATCTGAGCGATGTGATTTGTGTGGGGTCGTATGAAGAGCTAGAGCAATTAGCTGGTAAGAGTTTAAGCGGGTTAGCGGGTGCGGGAGCAGAGTTCGATCCGCATCGGCCGGCGGTAGATGAGATTGTGCTGATGCGTGATGGCAAGGAGTACAGGAGAGTGCCGGAGATTTTGGATGTGTGGTTTGACTCGGGCGCGGTGCCTTATGCGCAGTGGCATTACCCGTTTGAAAACACAGAGCGGATCGATGGTGGGATGTCTTTCCCGGCCGATTACATTGCCGAAGGGGTGGATCAGACTCGGGGTTGGTTCTACACCATGCTGACGATCTCGACGCTGCTGGGCAAAGGTGCGCCGTACAAGAATGTGATGGTCAACGGCCATATCTTAGACAAGCACGGCAAAAAGATGAGCAAGTCCAAGGGCAATGTGGTGGATCCGTGGGAGATGTTTGATAAATACGGCTCCGATGCCATGCGCTGGTATTTGCTGACGATCAATCAGCCAGGTTTGCCAAAAAACTTTGACGAACAGGGGTTGTCGCAAGTATTGCGTCGATTTGTGCTGACGCTGTGGAATACTTATTCCTTTTTTGTTATGTATGCCAACCTCGATGGCTTTGTGCCCGAGTCGGCTACGAGCGAAGTATCTACAAATACTTTGGATCGGTGGATCTTGGCGCGGCGCGATGAGGTGGTGAGTGGAGTGACCAAAGCGCTAGATGCTTACGAGCCGATGCAGGCTTGCTTGGCGATCGAGGCGTTTGTGGGCGATTTGTCCAACTGGTATGTGCGGCGTAGTCGGCGGCGGTTTTGGAACAAGGGCGAGGGGAACGATGCCGCCGATAAGCAATTTGCCTATGTTACCTTGCACGCTGTACTGGTAGATACAGTGAAGCTGATGGCACCACTGATGCCGTTTGTAAGCGAAGTAATTTATCAAAATATTAAGTCCGAAGGTGCTCCTGAGTCGGTGCACTTGGCCGATTGGCCCGAGGCGGGTGATGCAGACAAGGCAGTGCTCGAGGCGATGGCATTGGCGCGAAGTGTGGTGGAGCAAGGTTTGCAGTGGCGCGATGTGGCCAACATCAAGATCCGGCAACCATTGGCGGGGATCGAGCTGGTGAGCGATAAGTTTGCAGCCTTGAATCCGGATCTGATCGAGATCATCAAAGAAGAGCTCAACATCAAGTCCGTAAACCAGGGAGCAGAGGATGGGCTGGATACTATGGTGACCGACGAGCTGCGGATAGAAGGCTTAGCTCGGGAATTGGTGCGGAGTATTCAGATTATGCGCAAAGATCAGGGATTTGAAGTGCAGGATCGGATCACCATTGCTTGGCAGAGTGCATCGGAAGATGTGCAGGCGGCCTTTGGTCAGTGGGGCGAATATATTAGTACCGAGACTCTGGCCAACGAGCTGATAGATGGGGTGAATGGTGAAGTAGCCGAAACACAGGTGAATGGTAATGTGGTGAGGTTGGTAGTACGAAAAGTCTAGAATTACAAGTAATAAAAAGCCTCGGCGGATGCCGGGGCAGGTGGAGAGGTGGTGCGCTACGAGGGCATGGCCTCTTTGGTTTCGGAAGGAACGGGGATGGGGTTGGGGAAGCACTGGACCTCGAACGCGATGCCGCCGAAGCGCCAGCGGGCAGGATTGCGAGGGTCGGTGTGCCCGATGCGCCAGGTCATCTGCAGGACATCCAGCTTATAATCCGATATTTCGGGGTGAGGTACAGCGCTGTGCCAGGTTGGCGATGTCGCCGATGCAGATCCGCTGCCATCGATCTGGCAACTGAGCACACTAGACAGGGTGCCCAGGAGGTTTACTTGCCTTTCTGGCTCCTCGGGCAGTGTACTGTGCAGGGTAATGGTGGCGGTTACGGTAGCACACTCGATTAGCTTGCTTTGCTGGGACTCGATGGCGTCTGGATCGGGCATGAGCTCCCAGTCGGATACAGCGAACTCGATGTCTCGCATGAAATGCCAGTCGTCGCGCCCGTAGCCCCTCTCTCCTGCGGGGGGTTTGAGGAAGAGGCTGCGGTCCAAGCCGAAGTTGCGATTTGCCTCCGAGAGCAGTTGCTGGGCTGGCTTGAGCCAGGCCAGACGCTGGTAGTTGATACGAAGTTCGTGCATGGAGGGTTCCAAACGGTTTCCCGGTCGACGATTGTCGTAGGATGACAGGGAGTTGCGTTCGATTGCCAGCTCGCACTCCTCTACCAGAGAGTTGATGATGGTGGCAAAGTGGCGATCGTCGCGGTCGAAGATGCACTTGACCAGCAGCTCGGCCGTCTCCCACCATCGTGCCCAGTTGATGCGCTGAGCCTGGGCGGGGGAGGCGAAGAAGTCGAGGAAGCGCTGTCGGACATAGCGATCCCAGTAGGGGTCGGGCTGGCCATGCGGCTTGATCTGATGCTGGCTGCACAGTTTGGCCAGGAGCTGGAGCTCAAAGTAGAGCCAATCCAGGTACCTGTCGTTGGCATGATGCTTGGCGATCTTGGTCAGGAAGCGGATGGCGCGTGCGGCTTGTGGAGGTTTGGTGTCTTCGCCCCTTGCCCTGTCTGCGATGCTGCGGTAGTGATGCTGGTAGTTTAGTAAGTAAACTTCTAGCAGACGATGACCCAGGCTAGTCTCTGCGCAGTCACTTCCGTACTCCTTGTCTAGGCCAAACATTTGCAAAATGCGAAGTTCGGCCCAGGCGCTGTTGAGCTCTTCAACAGAGAAGTGGATTAGATTTGATGATCCTGGAGTCCAGTGTTCCAGAATGTAGTTACGGAAGTTGGTGTAGGCAAATCGATCAAAGATATGTTCGAGTGTAGTGTCTTTGAACCACAGTGCACTGATCATGTCTTTGACGGATTGTTGGTCAAGCTGGGTCAGGCGATCATCGTTGTCGGACGGTGATCCTCGTCTGCGCACAGAGTGTGTTGTGAGATGGTATGTATTAAAGCCACGCAGGCCTGAGTCTTCGGGCATGGTAAACCTCCATTCCCAATATTGTTAAGTTACCGCCAAGGCGGCTCGCCTGGAATATAGGCCTTTTAGTTGCGGTAGTCAACATTGGGAGGGCAGAGGGGGATGTGGTAAAGTTGAGAGTAGTCAAAATGCCCCATGAATAGAGTTGTATCAAATATCGTTTTAGGATTTTTTGTATTAGTCCTGATCACTGCCTATGGAGTGGCCAAGCAGGCTTCGCCTTATGCTGGGCGGCCGCTAGCAGCGGGTGACCAGGTGCCGACGCCAAATCTGGTAACGGCTGCTAGAGATATTGTGTTGGCAGATGGGAGTGAGCTATTCGTATGGGTAGCGGAAACCGATGAGGATCGCAAGGCGGGCTTGTCGGGCTGGTCAAAGCTGGGTGAGCGCGAGGGGATGCTGTTTGTCTTCGAACAGCCCGGAATCTACGGGATGTGGATGAAAGGGATGCTGATCGATCTAGATATAGCTTGGCTGGACGCTCAGGGTCAGGTGGTGTATCTGGCAGAAGGGGTGCGGGCACCTCGGCCAGGAGAGACAAATTTGCAGATCTATAGCAATCCTAAACCAGCTGAGTATGTGATAGAGGTGGCAGCCGGGCAGGGGCGTCGGCTAGGGTTGGAGGTGGGTACGCGGGTGCAGATACCTCAGAACAACCGCCCCGCTGAGCGTTAGGTGTATATAGGAGGGCACTTTGTTGGGCAGAATGCTTGACGAGGTAGCTGATAGCTGGTAACTTCTAGCTTATGACTTTAGCAGTAATCAAAATTGGTGGTAAACAGTATCTGGTGGCTCCCGACATGACCCTGGATATCGAGAAATTGGTTGTGCCGGAAGACGGCCAGATTGTGTTTGACCAAGTATTATTGGTATCTGATGGTACTGCCGTAAAGGTGGGTACTCCGTTAGTGGCTGGCGCCAAAGTGGCAGCCGAGCTGGTGGATCAGATCAAGGATGACAAGGTGATTGTCTTTAAGATGAAGCGTCGCAAGCGGTACCGCAAGACTCAGGGGCATCGGCAGCAAAAGAGCCGGGTGCGGATTTTGAGTATTGGGTAACGGGGAGATAGTTACCTAGTAAACTAGTGACCTAGTGA
>CAYWVE010000044.1:0-7595 GCA_964461775.1 uncultured Candidatus Saccharibacteria bacterium
ATCAGCCTTGCGGTATTCACCGCTCTGAATGTAGTTGTTTAGCCTGCCAAGAGCCTCGATCTGGTTTGGGGTCATCGCCTTGAGACGGGCATGCCAAATTTTCACTTTCTCTCGGCCATCGGCCATAGTAGGTTCCTCCTAGTTGTTCAGGTTCTAGCTACAGAGTACTCCCGAAGACTGCTTATTACAAGAAAAAAGCGGCCGTAAGGCCGCAGGTGCGATAGTTACTTAAGTCGTGATGGAGTTGATTCTGGCTTCTGCCATCTTCATGTACTCTGAGTCGGGATTCAGATACTCCCCAGACTCCACGAATCCAGAGAACTGCTTGAGGAGTCGTTGGTCTCTTTCGGTTAGCCTCCTCTGAATCTCAAGCCACTGCTCATAGCGATTTTGCACTTGGTTCCTCCTGTATTTGACCAAGATCTGGTTGGGTTGCTACTTTCCTTCAGGATTCGGACGCGAGTGGTCGCACTCGAATTCTTGCCTGGCCAGCTGTTGCAGCAAAGAATCTGATCCGTACATTGTTGCGAGAGGGATGGCCAACATTCTCCTGCAGACATCCTCTGCTGCAGTGCTGGAAGGTTTGTCAGTCTTCATCTGTTTCCTCCGGAAGATTGCAGGCTCGGATAGCTTCTTCGTTGTACTCAGAACCAAGCTTGCGATGTTCTCCGCCGAGATAGTAGGCACTGACTCTACGACTAGTTGCTTTTTCTTTTTCAGTCATTGCCGCCTTGGCTGCAAGGTAATTCGCAGCCCTCTCTTCGCCAGTAAGCATAGTAGACTCCTTCTGGTTGTTTAGGTGCTAGCTACAGAGTACTCCCAAATGCAGGGTGGTGGCAATAAAAAGCCCCGATATATCGGGGTCTCCTCGTTTTTAATTTTTAATTTGTAATTTTGAATTACCCCCCCCTACAGCCCACGGCCATAACTAGGGCTGGGGATGGCGGCAAAGTCGCTAAACGGATAAATAACAACCCAGACCTTGCCGACTATCAGATGGCGGCCGACTGGCCCCCAGTTGCGGGAGTCGGAGCTGTTGTAGCGATTGTCGCCCATCACAAAATACTCGTTTTTGCCTAGAGTGCGGCGAACATTGGTAGGAGTGTCGGAGTTGAGGTAGGGTTCGTCGATCTTGGTACCGTTGGGGTTTTGGGTGTTGTAGATGTACACTTCGCCATCGCGGACCTCGATGGTCTCGCCAGGCAGGGCAACCACGCGCTTGATGAATGATACGGCAATGTTTTGAGGCCACTTAAATACCACGACATCGCCGCGATCGGGGGAGCTAAAGCGATAGCTGACTTGATCGACGATGATGTATTGGTTGTTGTGAAAGTTGGGCTCCATCGAAGGGCCAGATACATAAAAAGGCTGGATCAAGAAAAACCGAATCAAGAAGGCAACACCCAGCACTGTGCTGACTGTTTTGAAAACATCGTAGATAAAGAGGATGGTACCAACTAAAACAGTAACCCAGAGTGTACGGCGGGGTACCCGGCTGGGAGTAGGCGACTTATTGTCGCTGGCAGATGAATTGGTAGGAGTGTCGGCAACCATAATTTACTTTTTATATTATACACGATATGTTGTGAGTGCTTATCGGTTGCCAGAACGCAATGACTGATGGGCAGATGGCTACCCCATTGTAAATCGCCCCGCTTCGGCGGGGCGCCTTTATTGCAATGTAGGGGAGGGTTGCTTATGATGTTGCTGCGTTTGGGAAGGGCAATTAGCTCAGCTGGTTAGAGCGCACGATTCACATTCGTGAGGTCACTGGTTCGAATCCAGTATTGCCCACCAGGGATTTGAGGTGATTGAAGGTTGAGAAGTACAAATTAAAAAATAAGAAGCCCCGAAGTATCGAGACTTTTCTTTTGCTGTGTCAGAGCGATAAAAATTGACTTTTGGGAGTATTTTGCTAGGATGGGTGGGTTCAGCTCGCTGGGGGAGCGGGCTTGCGGTACTAAATTACAACAATGGCAACAGTCAGCAGTTGGGCAAAAAGATTGGCAGATGGTTTGTTTGGCAACAAGCAGTTGCTTATTTTGGCGTTTATTTTCATCCTGGTGGCGGGGACATTTGGGATGGCAACGGCCAAGCGCGAAGGGTTCCCCGAGGTGAGTATAAATGTAGGGATCGTGTCGGTGATTTACCCTGGTGCGGCTCCGGCTCAGGTAGAGGAGCAGGTGGTCAAGCCGCTAGAGGCGGCTATAGCCGAGCTCAAGTCGGTCAGCGAATACGAGATGAGCGCGGGGGCCAATGGAGCGTTTGGGAGTGTGACCTTCAAAGATGGAGTGGCTGTAGGCGAGGCGATCCGGGAGCTCAATACCAAGCTGGCCCGAGTTAGCTTGCCCGAAGGAGCAGAAGACCCCGAGGTGCAGGAGATTAGTGCTTCTGGTACGGGCGATATTTTGCTAGGAGTTACCGGGATCTCGGATCCGTGGTTGCTGTACGCTCGAGCCAAAGAAGTACGCGATCGGTTGAGCGAGATCAAGGGGGTAGCGAGTGTAAAGATACTCGATGGCCCAACACCGACGATCCGGATTGATTTTGACAAAGACAAGCTAGCTGCGCTGGGGCTGACCCGAGAGCAGGTGGAAGGGGTGATCCAAGGTGCCAATGTCGATCTACCGATTGGGATATTTATCAATGCTCAGAGTGAGCAGGTTAGCGTAGGGCTACGCAAGAGCTTGCCCGATGTGACGGCTCTGCAAAATTTGAAAATCGCGGGCGAGACTCGCTTGTACGAGGTAGCCAGTGTCTACCCACAGCTGGATACCAACGATGTATATGGATGGATCGGGTATAGAGAAGGAGAGCAGATCGACTCTACCTTTAAACGCGGGCCGGTTATTACTCTGGCGGTAGATGGTCGCGAAGGCGATGATTTGATCTTGGTGCAGGAAGAAATCCGCGAAGAGATTGTCGCACTAGAGAATTCTGGTCGGAGCGGGGAGCGGATAGTGACTATTTTTAGCCAGGCCGACGATACCGAGACACAGGTAGCGGAGATTCGGGCTGGTGTATTTGGTGAGCCGATCGAAGGATGGGGTCCGTTGGGGGTGATCGGGTATTTGTTTAGCGGTCTGGGCTTGATCGTGTTGTTGCTTTTGATATTTGTAAACTGGCGAGTGGCGGTGTTGGCGGCTATTTCTATCCCGCTATCGTTGCTGGTAGGGTTTGCTGTTTTGAAATTGCTGGGGATAAATCTAAATACGATGGTGCTGTTTTCGATGGTGCTGGTGATTGGTCTGATCGTAGACCCCACGATTGTGCTATTGGAGGCAATGCAGCGGTACAAGAGCCAGGGATTCGTGGGGCGAGAGCTGATGGCCAAGACTTTGTCGGTGGTAGGTGTGGGTGTGAGCTTGGCGGTAATGACCAACTTCATCGTGTTTATACCGTTTGGAGTTGTGTCTGGATTTTTTGGTGAGATTATTCGCTACATCCCGCTGACGGTGATTCCGCCGATTATTGCTTCGCTGGTGGTACCGGTACTGTTTATATTGCCAATCGCTACTCGTTGGTTGGGTACGGGTAAGGCAATCGACAAGAATGTCGATCCCGAGCTGGTAGGGGTTGGTCGGGTAGCGCAAAAGTTTGGCGCAATGACTCGGGCGCTATTGTCGCCTGGGCGGGGCAAATCGGTATTGCGATTGGTGCTGGTCTTGGTAATTGCTAGTTTGCCGATTGTAATGGCGGGTGCATATATGGCCTCGGGCAAGATCGAGTTTGTACAGTTTTCTGCGGCAAAAGATTCGGACTTTATGTTGGTGGATGCTAGCTTGCCAGCCAATTGGCAGCACGATCGGGCTGTGCGCGAGGTGGCTGCACCAGTAGAGAAGCTATTAGCCACTCAGCCAGAGGTGAAACAAGTAGCTTACTATCAAGAAAACGGCAACTCCTTTACCATGCTGGTCAATCTGTGGTCGGCCGCAGAGCGGAGCGAGGAAGATTTGCGCACGGCCGAAGAGTTGATGGAAGATTTGAATCTGGCGTTTCCTAAACTGGCCGGGGTAGAGGTAGAAGCCTCTCTGAGTCAGGCGGGTCCGCCGGCTGATAAGTATCCGGTCAAGATCCGGATTTATGATAACGATTTGGATAAGCTGGCTACTGCCACTCGCTCTGTAGCTGAATTCTTGGGTACTCAAGAGGGAGTGATAAAGGTGAGTGATAGCCTGGGAGTGCTCGAGCCGCAAAGCGGTAGCTTGGTGCTGGTGGCCGATAGTGATAACCCTTTGGCCGGCAATGCGATGGCATTGTGGGGCGCGGCTCGTTCGCGTTTGAGCGAAGTCGATATAGCGCAGTGGACGCTAGGCAGTGAAAGCTTTGAGGTAAAGAGTCGACTGCTTCCCGAGGTACGCTCGATAGACGAAATCACTGGTCTACCAGTAGGCCCGGTAGGGACGATTGGTGACGCCGTGAGTCGGGTAGTAGAAGAGCCGGCGAGCCGGATCCAGCGGTTGAATGGTTCGCGCTATGTTCAGATCCAGGCCAAGCTCGATACCGATGCCGATCCGATTGCTATGCAGGCCGAGCTCAATGAGTTTTTGTCGGAAGATAAATTAGCCGAGCTGGGTCTGCGCGATACAGCGACGGAGTCCAAGGGAGAGGCCGATGCGATTGCCAAATCTTTCCAAGATTTGTTTGTGGCTCTGATTCTAGCTATGTTTTTGATCTATGTGTTGCTGGTTGGCTTGATGCGATCCTTCGTGATGCCAGCAATTATCTTGTTTGCGGTGCCGTTGGGGTTGGTGGCGATCTTCCCGGCGTTGGCGGCTACCACTGGCCAGCTCGGATTTTTGGAATTGCTTGGAGTAGTGGCGATGGCGGGGATAGTAGTGAATGTGACTATTTTGATAATCGATTTTGCTAATCAGATGAAGCGCGAGGGATTGGGCGTACCAGAAGCTATGGGTTTGGCAACAGCAGTGCGCTTGCGTCCGATCTTGTTGACCAAAGCAACCATAGTTGGTGGCCTGTTGCCACTTATGATTTATTCGCCATTTTGGAAGGGGTTAGCCATAGTATTGGCGTCGGGGGTGGCGGTATCGGGCTTTTTGTCCTTGATGTTGACCCCAATCTTATTTTTGTGGGCAGACGCTGCGGCTAAGGGTTGGCGACGCAAAAAGGCCGCCAAAGCTACTGCCATGGCCGAGCCAGTACCGGTGTATTCGCCGTTGGCTGGTTTGCCAGTGGAGCCGGCGGCAGTTGCCCCCATCCAACCCCAGGTACAACAGGTGGTGGAGCCAGTAATGCCCCCACAGCCAGTGATGACCGAGCCAATTGTCTCCGAACCAGCCGCAGCAGAGCCGACAGCACCGGCTCAGCCACTTGCCACTGAGGCACCTCGGCCAAGCGCTGACACGACTCCGTCGGAAAATGAAATAAAAGAGCTACTGGCTCGGATCATCGAGAACCGTCAGTAGTTGACAGATACAGCTAGCTGGGGTAGACTGCGGTGGATATATTTACCGGTTTGTTTACCGGTGTCTGTAGTTTTGAAACTCGATCGTATCTCCTGGCGAATAATTCGCCCACAAAAACGATCGGAGGACACCGCGACCAAACTTAGTTTTAAGGAGTAAAATTCGTTATGGCAAAATCTCAAATTACCGTTGAGGATATGATGGAAGCTGGGCTGCATTTTGGGCACCAGACTTTTCGGCGTAATCCTAAAATGAACCAATACATCTTTGGTGCTAAAGAGGGTATTCATATTATCGATCTGACCAAGACCGAGCCCTTGCTAGCCAAGGCACTGGAGTATGTAGCCGAGCTAACGGCTGGTGGTGGGCAGTTGTTGTTTGTGGGTACCAAGCGGCAGGCTAGTGAGCTAGTGGCCAAGGCAGCCCAGCAGTGCAATATGCCCTATGTAGCCGAGCGGTGGCTTGGTGGTCTGTTGACCAACTTCGAGACCGTTAAGAAACGCTTGAAGTACATGCGGGATCTAGACGAGATCTACGAAAAAGAAGAGTTTTCAAAATACACCAAGAAAGAAAAGTCTGAGCTGGATAAAGAGTACGAAAAGCTGAAAAACTCACTAGGTGGATTGCGGGACTTGAAAGGCTTGCCCGCCGCTCTGTTTGTAGCTGATATCTTGAAAGACAAGATCGCCGTGCAAGAGGCGCGCAAGCTCAAGATCCCAGTGATCGCGGTGGTAGATACCAATACCGATCCGGATCTAGTGGATCTGCCGATTCCGGGCAACGATGATGCTCGCAAGGCGATCGAATATGTGGTCAATATGATAGCTGGCAATTGCCAGGCTCAAGTAGCTGCTAAAATGGAAGTAAAGCCAGCAGCAAAAGCAGAAGAGAAAACTAATCAACAGGAGGAAGAAAATGCAAATTAATGCAACTGATGTCAAAAAGCTACGCGACCTGACTGGTTTTGGAATGATGGAGGTCAAGCGGGCGTTGGAAGAAGCGGCGGGTGATGTGGCCAAGGCAACCGAAGTATTGCAGGCGCGCGGAGCCGAGATTGCTGCTTCTAAATCGGAGCGAGTAGCTGCCAATGGAGTGGTGGCTTCGTATATTCATACCGGGAGCAAGGTTGGGGTGTTGGTAGAGGTAATGGTAGAGACCGACTTTGTAGCCAGGGATGAAAAGTTTGTAGAGTTTGCCAACCAGATTGCTATGCATATTGCTGGGATGGCACCCAAGTGTGTGTCGGCCGAGGAGTTGGCCGCGGATGAAAAAGCCCAGGCCAAGGAGTTGGCCTTGCTCGAACAGCCCTTTGTGCTCGACAATAGTAAGACAGTAGGTCAACTATTGACCGAACAGATAGCTAACTTTAAAGAAAACATTCAGATTGGTCGATTTGTCCGGTTTGAATTAGGAGTAGTAAATGTATGCTAGACGATTTACCTGCTAAATTTCAGGCGGCGCTAGAGGCGCTGCAAAATGATCTGGGTGGAGTCCGGGCTGGCCGCGCCAGTGCTGGGCTGGTAGAGAACCTGGCCGTGGATGTATACGGTAGCAAGATGGTGCTCAAGCAGATCGCGAGCATTGCGGTGCCCGACGCCAAGAGTCTGGCGATCCAACCCTGGGACAAGAGTAATCTGGGCCCAATCGAGAAAGCTATTCGTGATTCGGAGCTGAGCTTGAATCCGGTCAACGATGGTATCTTGATCCGTATCAACATCCCGCCACTTTCGGAAGAGCGACGCGAAGAGCTAATCAAGCTAATTGGTCAAAAGACCGAAGCGGCAAGGATAGCTGTGCGCAATATCCGCCACGATGCAATGAGCAAGGTAGATGCAGCGCTGAAAGCAAAAGAGATTGGTGAAGATGATCAGAAGCGATTTGAGAAGCAGATTCAGGATCGGGTGGTAGAGGTAAATGCCAAGATCGACGAAGCGCAGGCTCAAAAGGAAGCAGAGCTTAGAACTGTATAGCAAACAATATGGTAAGGCCAAAACACATTTCATTTGTTTTGGATGGCAACCGGCGGTGGGCTAAAGCCGCCGGTTTGCCGTTGTGGGAGGGGCACCTGCGGGCGCTCGATATTATCAACTCCCTGGTAGAGTGGAGCATCGAAGCCGAGGTGGAGTATTTGAGCTTGTATTTGTTTTCTACCGAAAACTGGAGCCG
>CAYWVE010000045.1:0-5900 GCA_964461775.1 uncultured Candidatus Saccharibacteria bacterium
GCTGGCAAGCTGCTCTAGGATCAAGCTGGATTCAGCTGCACCAAATTGGACAGGAAATGCTAGATCGGTCACCGCACCCGCGGTATCGAGCGTGGCGGCCAGTACCACAGCTTGGTTGGCTCCTTGCTCTAATACTACGACCGCAGTAGTGGCAGCACTGGCCTCGGCGGGAATAGTAAATTGTTGCGGCTCTTGGAGGATAGCCAGAGACCCATCGTCGGCTACGGTAAATTGCCCCAGACTCCAGACAGAGTTGGCCGCCAGATCCTCTACGCCCCAATCCCCTGCCAAGCTGCCTAGTAGCAAGCGATAATTTTGGCCTTCGGCCGAAGGAGCCAGACCGACGAAGTCCGCCCGGGCACGAGCGCCCTGGAGCTGGATAGTGCCGGTAGGGATGGTAGTAGCCCGATACAGCACGGGGCGAGTGGTGGTAGCCTCTACGGCGTCCGGAACAAATGATGTGCCGCGAGTGGGCCACCAATACCACAAAGCTGCCCCAATCAAGAGGACGGCCAGCAGCACTATCCACCAATACTTTTTCCACAAGCTGGACTCACGAACTTTGCCCGGCAGTAGCAATGCCGGTATGGCAGACAGGCCCGGTGCTAGCTTGGAGCGGATCGGTTCGACTTTGGGAGACTTAGGGGGTTGGGGTGGGGTGGGCATGGTTAGTTGCGATTAAACAGTGAGTTGAACCAAAGAGATAATATGTCGAAGATGCCAACAGCATTGGAGCTAGGGACATCATCACCGGCAAAGGTAGTGCCTAGACCAAGCGGGTTTCCGGCGATGGGGCGCTTGGTATAAACACCTGCCTCCTCGAAGCTATCGGCGATCACCTCCCCGAGCTCACGGAGGTTGGCCTCCCCACGCAGATCATCGATGGCGCTGTAGTTGGCCCGCTTGATCTCGGCTATAGCTTGGTCGATAAATCGCTGCTCGGAGGGCGACAATTCATATCGACCCGAGCGAGCCAATACATTGCATATATCGGCAACCATGTGTGCAACGGCCAGCAATAGATCGTTCTGTTCACCTTCGCCAAATGCCCGCTCGGCAACATTCTCGAGCCTAGGCACAAAAGTGTTTAGATTGAAGATATTTCGCGCGAGCCGCACCTGGTTAAAGCTAGCCGTAGCGTTCGCCTTGTCGCTTGTGCTCAAACCGGAGCTGGCATTGAATACAGCTTGAGCGGTGTCGACAGCCTGATCGATGGTCATGGAGCTCAGTGGCTTATCGTTGATGAAGTCAAAACTATATGAAGATTCAGGCTCGTCATCTCCTCCTCCCGTACCTGTTGCGCTCTCGGTGGGAAGCGGTTGAACTGGAGGAGCGTCCCCATCATGGCCGATGCGCAGATCGACCCCAATCTTCTTTTCCATAACCTGAAAGCCGAACTCGAAGGTCTCTCCCCGTGAACGAATTTCCTTGGGCACCTCTTTCCCGTTGATGTCTCTTAAAAAAGTGTAAAAGAGATTAACGCCTACCCGATCTACCTCGTTATTGCCCTTCGTTAGCTCAAAATATCCTAACCTAAATTCTTTAAATTGAGGGTAGACGGCATAATTTATTCCTGGGCCGTCCGTACTGCTGACGAGTAGATTGCGTCGTGTTTGCCGACCGGTCTTCTGGTTCATAGATACAAAGACTACCTCGCTGCCGACCTCTGGGGGGCCACCCTCTAGATAATAGGGCTTGAGATGAAAGGCTACTGGGTCTAGAAGAGGTCCAGACTCTGGCAGTTTGACATCGCTCGGCACTCGAACTATTACCGGAATTTGAATCTTTTCACCTATCCCAATATTGCTGAATTCGGAAGTCAAACTTAACTTAACACCTAGCGTAGAGTCGGTTAGATTATTATCTACCGCTACCGGTGCCCCCGAGCCTTCACCGCCTTCGCTACCTTCATCCCCGTCCGAGTCGTCATCGGGAGAGTCTGTATCATCGCCTCCGTCCTCATCATCTTCCCCTTCATCGGGTGGATTTACTTCCCCACCAGGGGCCAGGCGAAGAGTTTTTTCATAGATCTGCCCAGCCAATGAGTGGCGAATCGTGAACTCGGCCACTTCATCTTCGGTCAGCTGCAAGTAAGCGGTAACTCGGCGATTGGGCGTAAGAGTGGCGACAAACTCGGTAGTTGTATCAAATACCGATCCTCCATTGGAGGCAAGGTAGCGGATAGGATCACTACTCTTAAACAAAAGCTCGGTCGAATCTAGCTGACGACCAGCAGGAGGATCCACCGTGGCTGCCACCTCCCAGGTGCTGCGCAAAAACTCGTCTTGGTTGTCGGCCTGAGCCAACGACTCTTTCACTACTGGCGGCCAGCCATCTCGCTCCGCGGTCGGGATTTGCCCCAAGATGCGAGGCGTTAGCTCAATGGTCGGGCCTCCAGCGGGGTCAGATAGGTCTGCTTGGCGGATCACGGGGATCGTGACGCGCACTGGTGTGCCTCGGTAGATAAACTCGACTACGACGCTCTTAGATTCATCGGCTCGCAATTCGACCTGACCGGGAGCAAAGTAGTAAATAGCCTGACCATCGGCATCGAGCGCGACATTTATTTGTCCCCGCGAGGTGTTTGGTCGCTCAAAGTAGTACGAGGCGGGAGCAGACTCGGCAGCCAACAAGTAAGACTTGAAATTGCGGAAAGTTTCGGCCCCGGTAATGCCGGTCACCCGGCCGCTCAGTTGATTGCCGGCGGCCAAGGCACCGCTGCCTTCGGGGGTAACCACCTCGATGCTGAGCTTCATGAAACTCTGTGGGCCATTGCGGTACCCAGAAATCGCACCCAGGTCGTTGATGGTAGTACCACGCCGAATCGTATTGTCCAGGGCTAGGTTGAACCCTTCATAAAAGCCAGAGGTAACCACCTGAGACTGATTGCCGTAGATTTTGATAGTATGATCCCCGGCCGCACCTTCCCCTAGTAATATCTTTTGGTCTGGCGCAGGCTGCTCGAGGTCGTCGTCCTGGGTTGTGATCGAAGCCGTTTGCTTTACTACTATTGTAGTCTGAGCCGACTCTACGCCTTCGATGGGAATCCGGTTGGCACCTTCTACAGCATCGGCGGTAAGCGTAAACGACAGCTCACGCTCTAGGCCATCGCGCACCGGAGTATAGCGATAGCTAAACTCGCCGGCCTGATTGGTAAGCTTGGCACCCTGATCGATTTCCTCGCCTACGCCATCGCTCGACTTTACTTGTGCCTCTACCAAACCCCACTGGCTGGCCTCATCGGCGGTTAGCTGGCCGGTGAGGGTCAAGGAGCGATCAGTAGGCGCGAGCTCTGTAGGGTTGGCTTTGACCACTAGCTTGAGCTCGGGACGATCGGGATTTTCCTGCCGGAATGTAAACTGCTCTTCGGCTAGCAGGTAGTCGCTCGGTGAATCTGGCAAGGGGTTATACCCGGCCTGGGCCAATAGATCGCCATCGATCGGACGCTGGGCTACTAGCCGGACAGTGATGGTGAGGTCGCGCTGGCCCCAGGCCCGATTGTTGAGATGCAGGGTGTTGGCAGCCGATTGAGTACCAGCCCAAGTAATGCTCTCGCCTGTGGCCTCGCCACTGCCCAGCGAGGTTTGTTGAAAATTCAAAAAGACATTGTCCTGAGTGTGCTTGAGGCTGGCTGGATTGGTGTGCTCGTCGGAGGAGCTCAGGGCAAATTGGAGCTGTGTACGGCCTAGGTTGGGCGGCCGGGTGGATCCGCCGCTGGTCACCGAGCGCGATGCGACGGCTCTAATTTGCATGGCAATGGTAGCGAGGCTTGCCGGGGAGGTGCCGTTATTGCTCGTGGGGTCCAGGACGGCATCCATCTCTAGTTCGATTGTGTTCTGGCCTTGCACGCCATCGGCCATTTGCTGGAGGCGCTCTTCGTTATCCACTGCCAGCTCTTGTACTGCCTCCTCCCCCGCAGCTGCGGCATCGATGGCCAGATTGGTACTGTCGGCCACATTATTCAAAGCAATCTGCAATCGCCGATGCAAAAATTGGCGACTCTCCACCGGCTCGGCCGGATCGATAACTACGGTAGCATGCAGATCGACCCAATCTTCGATCGTCTGGTTGCTTACCGCATAGGTAGTAAATGCGACTCCTTCGGCGTTGGTGGTCTGAGCCTGGTAATCACTGACCTGCCCATGAGCATCGGGGAACCAGGCATTGCCGGAGGAAAAAGTGACAGTGGCGCCTTCGATCGGCGCGCCGGCGTCATCGGTGACCAATGCAATGAGATTGGCAGTGGAGGCGGTGGGCTCCCCAGTATTAAAAGGAATCTCTAGGGCTGACTTGTCGGCAGTAAAGACCAGCCGAGCTATGTTTGCCTGCGGAGCAGGGTCGGGCTGGGCATCTTGCGCCATAACTGGCAAAAGATTCAGAGGCAATCCACCTACAACGGTCAGGATCGCTAGCCAGATACTAATTATGCGCTTGAGAGATAACATACTTTGTTTATTATACTGCCGCACGCGGCTTGGGCGACAACTTCTTGCGCAGATACCGACGCATGGCCAGCCCGGTCAGAAGCTGGGCGGATAGAGCGATGGCTAACCACATGAGCCAAGGGAAGCGGGTACCCTCCAATCCAACAGGTAGTGCCCGCGTAGCAAAAGCAAAAGGCTCGCCGCCCCCAATGGAAGCAAGATCGCCTATACGAGCAGCCGGCATGACTGTAAAAGCAATATACGGAGCCAGCCAGGTACCGCCATTGTATTCGAAGTAGACTGTGGCCTTGCCGCCTACTGGGGTCAGCTCGATTACATCACCATGCGCAGAGTAATCTCCACGGGGCTTAAATATTTGGTACCGAGCTACCGACTGCTCCACCAACCCGGCTCCGCTCAGGACAAATTGGCCGGCGAGTTCTGTCCGGGCATCGGATACCACCCAGTACTGGCGTAAGGGATGGGCAATCACCACTACGCTTTGGTCGGCCAGATCGCCTCTGGCCGAGATATCTATACCCACCATCTGCTTGGCGCCTTCCCGGACAAAGCCTTTATCAAAACTCATGGTATATCGACCATCGATCGAAGCTGACTGGTTAATCCGGGGCAGCTGGAGCCGCGAACGGGTTTGATCGACAAACTCAAAGTCGCCATAGAAGCTAAGCATGGTTAGCCGCTCGGCAATCGTATGTCCGACCAAGGGGCCGATAGAGAGGTGGGCGTCGATACGGGCACTACTGAAGGTACGCCCGCCGTTGGTGAATATCTCAAAGTCTACCGCTCCCCCACTCATGTCCAATGGCGGCACACAGTTGGCCCGGCTAGAAGAGCCCACTCCTTCGATATCCGGACGAGCGTGAGGTGAATATATGTAGCTAACCAACGCGGGCATCCGGTGTTTGCGCACCGCGATTGGGTTTACATCCCGCAGATTGCGGGCGGATTCATCTACAGAAGTACGAACGCATACATAAAGTAGCGGTGCTTCGTTTGGGCGATTGGGGGCAAAGCGTTGAATCACAGTCTGGGGCAACCGGTCGATTGGCTGGCCGTCCCGTAAGAAATAAGCTCGGCCGGCCACGGAAGAGCTGGCTATATATGGTAGCCCCGGCTCGCTCACCTCTACAGCCAACGAATAAGTATGGCCGTCAAAACTGTATGTCTGGTTGGTGCTTGTTACTCGTTCGTCTGCTGGGATCCCGGGATATGTCTGCTCGGAGAACTCTTGTGCGAGCAGATCGGCTCCGATACTAATGCTCTTGGGCACAAACAGCTCTAGCCAAACCAACCAGAGGGTACTGAGCACGAGAGCGATGGCCAACAGCCAGCAAAGTATAGTAGCGGTGGAGCGATGATGCGTCATGGACAGATTATTGTGAGCTTGTGTCTCGCTCTACTATCGGAGCGGGTTGGCCAAAGACTAAGCGCATGGTCTTGAGCTTTTCGATCTCG
>CAYWVE010000046.1:0-12330 GCA_964461775.1 uncultured Candidatus Saccharibacteria bacterium
CTTAGCTTCATGCTAGGTTAGTTGGTATCTTTGCGCAACTCAGCCCAGATAGAAGGCATGGTTCAGAGCAATGGTCATCACATCACTCAATCCCGCCTCCTTGGCGGGATTTTTATTTGGCCGGCGTTCATAATCCACAATATTATTCACTCCCAAATATCGGTATACTCAAGCTAGCAATATTATTTATCGCAACGCTTTCTTATGGATATCAATTATCTCGCACTCATTGTGGCTGCCATTGCTTCTATGGTGATCGGTAGCCTCTGGTATGGGCCACTATTTGGCAAAGCCTTCATGCGTGCCATGGGCATGGACAAGCCGAGCGGAGGTGAGCAGGCCGAGATGGCCAAGGGTATGATGATTAGCTATGCGGTCCAGTTTGTGGCGAGCTTGGTCATGTTCTATGTGTTGGCCATGTTTATGGGCGATCTGGGCCAGCTGACGGTCAGCGGTGGCATGATGGTGGGCTTCTGGGCTTGGCTCGGGTTCGTGGTTCCAGTCAAGTTGGCCGACGCGCTTTGGGGCGGCAAGATGATCCTCTTCTGGATCGGTGCTAGCAACATGCTGCTAACCCTGCTGGTAGCCGGTGCGATCATTGGCGCCTGGTAATTCGGACCGTTTATTCAAAAGACCTCGCGGCCCTGCGAGGTCTTTTTATATAGGCGCATTACACACTTTGTGGCCAGGGGAGTATAATGAAATAGCCAATGTGATCTTTTTGTAAGTTCAAACAATATCGTTGGCGCAACTTTTAGAAAGGAGGGGACATATCATAAGAAATAGCCGCAAGCTCAAGACAAATAAATTTCGATTTTATAGACGATAGTATTAGTAGGGTATATATAACTTATTTTTAGCTCTCATGAAGACTCCATATTGGATTATCGGTCTCATCGTATTGGCTCTATTGGTTTGGTGGTTGTGGAGCGCAGATGACACTACCAACACTCCTCCTCCAAGCAACAACCAGGCTCAAGAAGACGACGACAACGATGACGACACTGCTACCACTCCGGACAGCCTTCGGGTGAATCTGGCGGCGCAGAACAGCTCCGGTCAATCCGGCAGCGTGATCCTGACTGACCTCAATGGCAAGACTCAGGTTGTCGTAGCCATGACCGGCGGATCGTTCACGGCTCCTCAGCCAGCCCACATCCATGTTGGCGCTTGTCCTGCTCCTGGTGCGGTCAAATACGCTCTCAATAATCTGGTCGCAGGTGCTTCCACCACCACGATCGACGCCAGCATCGAGCAGCTACGCACCAGCCTGCCACTGGCTATCAATGTTCACAAGTCGGCAGCGGAGACCAATGTCTACACTGCTTGCGGCGACATCAAATTCTAGCTCGGATCTCCCTATCTAGCTCAAAATACCCAGGCACTTGCTTGGGTATTTTGTTTGCACTTAAGTTCCAGCATGATTCTGTAACGGTCGGTATCCAATGTCGTTCCAAGTACCCATTGTGCTTTTGAAGTTCGGGCAATGCACTGCACTTTGTTATAATGAAAATACCTTAATTTAACATTCACTGCGCTCGTCATGGTCAATAAATTGTTCAACCCCCCGTGGGTTTATGCTGTCATAGCTCTAGTTGTATTTGCCGTTTGGTCGGTGGTCACCCAAGCTCCTGCCGAACAATCCTGGATCCTCGGCCAGCCCCAAACTGTTGAATACCAAGTAGAGGAGGTCGCCAGTGGCTTGGTAGTGCCGTGGAGCCTAGCCTTTACCGGCAACGATCGCATTCTCATCACCGAGCGACCAGGTCGTATCCGGGTTTTGAGTAACGGTCAGCTCCAAGCCGCACCGCTCCATACCTTTGGCGATGTAGCCGCCCAAAGCGAAGCTGGTTTGATGGGTCTGGTGCTCGATCCCAATTATGCGAGCAATAAGCATATCTATACCTCGTATTCCTACTCCAAGGCCGGCTCGATGTGGGTCAAGGTCGTCCGGCTGACGGACAAGGGCACCCAGTTGACCGATCCACTCGTCGTCCTCGACAATATTCCTGCTGCTAGCAATCACGCCGGCAACCGACTCAAGTTTGGGCCAGATAACAAGCTCTATATCACCACTGGCGACGCCACCGATCGCAGTCTTGCTCAAAATGCCGCTTCTCTCGCTGGTAAGATTTTGCGCATCAACTCAGATGGCACAATTCCCACGGATAACCCCATCCCCAATAGTCCGCTCTGGAGCTACGGACATCGCAATCCACAGGGTATCGACTGGCACCCAGATACCAAAGAGCTATTTGCATCCGAACATGGCCCATCGATCTTTGATGGCCCAGCGGGAGGAGACGAGATCAATCGTATCGTCAAAAATGGCAACTATGGCTGGCCGCTAGTCTCTCACGAAAAAACTCAAGCCGGTACCGTTGCCCCCAGCGCAGTCTTTACACCCGCCGAAGCCCCTTCTGGCTTGTTGGTGTATTCCGGCAAGATGTTCCCCCAGTACAAAAACAACATTTTTGTAGCCGCTTTGCGCGGAGCGGGGATATTACGTCTGACGGTGGAGGGTGGCGAGATTATCGCCCGCGACAAATTTGCCGATCTCGGTCTGGGGCGCATCCGCGAGGTGATCGAAGCTCCCGATGGTTCAATCTACTTCACCACTAGCAACCGTGATGGCCGCGGTACCCCCAAGGCCGGCGACGATCACATCTATCGCCTGGTTGCCAAAGGCAGCTAAGCAACATTATTTCAGGTTTTTAATTTTTTCTTATGGCTCAACCAACCACCTCTACCCCTTGGCTAATTATCGCCGTGGCGGCGATCGCTGTTGGCTTCCTGACCTACCAATCCAGCCAAAGACCCAGCGCTATCCTGGATCACAACTCCTTTCGGCTAGTTTCCTATAATGACACTGCAATTCCAAGTGATCAGGAATATGTACTAAGCTTCGAAAATGGCCGCCTCCATACGCAGTTTTGCAACATCATGGGTGGAGATTACACCGTCTCTGGTGGCACTATTAAGGCATTGGTAGTATCGACACTCATGTATTGCGAGCAGCCCGCTGGGCTGATGGATATCGAGTCAGATTTTAGTCGGATCATCAACGATGGTGCCAACTTTATTCGTACCGAAGCGGGGTTTGAGCTCGTACAAGGCGACGCAAAATTCGTATACGAGTTGCAAGATCGTTAGGCTTCTATCTATCTCCGAGGTCACACCCAGGTACTCCTATCCCAACTTTTGTGCAATATCGCTATTGAGTTTTTTGCGCAATACTTCTGCATAGGTATTCTCTCCCCGCACCAGCTCATCACAAAAGGCTGCGACATCGTTGCCGGTGATTTCTAGTACTGGCTTGTTGTCGGCGGCACCTTCCTCAAAAAGCTCAATCAGGCCTCTAAAGATACCAACCGATGAATCAAGCGGTCCTGCACCGCTCCAGAGATATCGCTTGATCTCGTTGTACACCACCCGATAATCAGTCGGCAACGCCTTGGCGCGTGCCTCCATGGCATACCATTCTTTTTTCTCCCCCAGATCTCCAATAATTTTATTTATAAAGTTATTCATAGTCGTTTCTTTAATTTGTTAATTCTAGATGATACAAATTCCCATTTTGCCCAGTAGTGCTTCAGCTCCTCCCGTCCCGACTTGGTGAGAGTGTAAAATTTGCGGGGTGGACCGATTTCGGATGGCTGTTTTGTGATGACTACAAAGTTATTTTTTTCTAGCCGCAACAAAATAGCGTACACAGTACCCTCTACCACATCGGAAAAGCCAAGCTTGTGCAGCTGGTGGGTTATTTCGTAGCCATAGGTCTGGCCGCGGCTGATGATCTCGAGCACGCAACCCTCCAGTGCGCCTTTTAGCATTTCTGTTATCTTTTCCAAGTTAGCCCTCCTTTCATTATTAGTTTGGTATGCAGCTTGCCTACCACTACATAGTATCACATAGTAGTATAGTGGTTCGCAGGGCTTCTGCCAAGCAAATGTCTATAAAAGCCTCTGCTAGAGAGCATTTTGTGCTACAATAAGTCTATTATTTTACTGTCATGCAAAAGTACTACGCCACTACCCCCATCTATTATGTCAACGACAAGCCGCATATTGGCCATGCGTACACTACCGTCGTTGCCGATATTTTTGCTCGGTATTATCGTCAGAAGTTGGGTAACGATAAAGTATTTTTCCTAACCGGTACCGACGAACACGGTGCCAAGGTTGCCCAGGCGGCCGAGGCGGCCAACCAAGCTCCTCAGGCTTTTGTCGACCATATGGCCGATCTCTACCAAGCTGCCTGGGCCAAGCTGGATATTAGTCACGATTACTTCTTTCGCACCACTAATCCTCAGCACGAGCAGATCGTGGCTGGTTTGCTGCAACGGCTCTACGATCAAGGTCTGATCTACAAGGGCTTGTACAAGGGGTTTTATTGTGTGGGTTGCGAGAAATACCTGACCGAAAGCGAGATAGAGGATGGGCACTGCATTCAGCACCCCAATCTAATTCTGAGCGAACAGGAGGAGGAAAATTACTTCTTCAAACTTCAGGAATTCGCCGCGCAAGCTCTGGCCGCGCTGGAATCCGGCAAATACTCTGTCTGGCCCCCGGAGCGGCGCGAAGAGGTGATTAGCCGGATCAAGGGTGGGGTAGAGGATATCTCTATCTCTCGGCCCGGAGTGGCTTGGGGTATCCCCTTGCCTTGGGATCCCGCCCATACCGTCTATGTGTGGGTCGATGCCCTCTTCAACTACTACACCGCTACCCAGATCGTCGAAGGTAAGGCTGAATTTTGGCCGGCCGACTTGCATCTGATGGCTAAAGATATTTTGTGGTTTCATGCCCTTATTTGGGAAGCTCTCTTGCTCGCCCTCGACCAACCCCTGCCTCGCAATATTCTGGCGCACGGATTCTTTACTATCGACGGCCAAAAGATGTCCAAATCTCTTGGCAATGTTATCGATCCAGTTGAGTTGGCCGATACCTACGGCTCCGATGGTTTGCGCTATCTGCTGCTCACCGCCTTTGCTTTTGGCAACGACGGCAACATTTCGCTGGAAAAGTTCGACGAAAAGTATAATGCCGACCTGGCCAATGGTATCGGCAACCTCATCTCTCGCGTAGCCACCCTCTGTCATAAGTCTGGCCATACTTTTCACGCTACCCCTGTACCGTTGCTAACTACTATGCAGGCAGATATCGACTCGGTCATGCAGCAATACCGTCCAGACGAAGCCACCAGGGTGATATGGCAACAAATTCAGGCCATAGATAAAGACATAGATACCGCTCAACCCTGGACCCTCACCGGAGACGAGTTGAACAATATTTTGCAAGATTATGTTAGTCGTCTGCTCGCTATCGGCCACTGTCTGGTCCCATTTTTGCCCCGCACAGCTACGCAGATTCAATCTGTCTTTGAGAGCGGCCGCATTGCCAAGCCCGAACCCTTGTTTTTGCGTCGAGTCTAATCTCCCAAACAATTTGCAAAAAAATAAGACAGCCGACTCGCGACAAGCTGTCTTATTTTGTAGTCCAACTTTATACTAAGATTACAGTTTTTATCGTTCGATATTTATCGCATGGCTTCATCCCGTTGGTATACTCTCTCGCCCAAGCAAGTATTTAGCAAGCTGGATACTACTCCAGAGGGTCTTCCTGGCACTATCGCCGATCAGCGCCTAGAGCAGTATGGCCCCAATCAACTGCCCGAGCCGATGGCCGACACTTGGGGAGTGATTTTTGTTCGCCAATTTCACAGTCCACTTATTTATATCTTGCTCTGTGCTTCGCTGGCTGTTTTTTGGCTGGGAGATGTCAACGACTCACTTATTATTGGTTTTGTTTTGCTGTTCAATGCTGTTATTGGCGCTATTCAAGAAGGCCGCGCTCAGCAAACTTTACTTGCTCTTCGGCGCTTGGGGGTAGCGGAGGCGACTGTATTGCGCGATGGTCAGTCTCAGGTGATCGCTGCTAAGCTGCTCGTACCTGGCGATGTTATTTTGCTCCAAGCTGGCGATCGCATCCCTGCCGATGCGCGGATTATCAGCGCCAACACCTTTAAGGTCGACCAATCTGCTCTTACCGGTGAATCCCTGCCCATCACCAAGCATCCGCGCCCTCTCGCAGGCAAACTTTATCTGCCAGCCGATCAATCCAACATGGTCTTTGGTGGTACCTTTGTGGTCAACGGCCATGCCAGGGCAGTGGTGGTAGCCACGGGCCTGCAAACCATGATGGGCGAGATCGCCCAAGATATTGCCTTGATCAAGACCGAGCTATCTTTGGCTCGTAGTATTCGGCGGCTCTCGCAGCTAATCCTTTGGCTGGTGCTGCTAGTAGTAGTCGTGACTATTGGCATGGGTGTCGCTGCCGGCCTCGATTGGCTGGTGATGTTCAAAGTCGCCATTGCTTTGGCTGTCGCGGCAGTGCCCGAAGGCCTACCGGTGGTGCTAACGGTTGTTTTGGCCACCGGTGTCTGGCGAATGAGCAAGCGCCACGCCTTGGTCAAGCGGCTGCAGGCCGTAGAGACTCTCGGGCGTGCAGCTGTCATAGCAGTCGACAAAACCGGCACCATCACCCGCAACGAGATGATGATCCGACGCGTGTACACCCATGGGCAAATTTACGATATCGAAGGCAGCGGATACGAAACTACTGGTCGGGTGTATCAAAACAATAAGGTCATCAATCCGGCTCGTACTCGTGCCTTGTGGTACATCACCCAAATCGCCGCTCTCTGCGCCAATGCCAGGCCCCTACCCACAGATGGCGATAGCCTCCAAAAAACCACCGGCGACCCCACCGAAGCAGCTATGTTTGTGTTGGGTCTCAAGCTTGGAGTAGACAAAGACGAGCTAGAGCAGGAAATGCCCCAAACCTTCGAGCTACCTTTTAGTAGCCATACCAAATACCATGCTACGATTCACCGCCACGGCAAATCCAATTGGCTCAAAGTAGTAGGAGCACCGGAATCGGTCTTGGCGCTCAGTACCAAGGTTTGGCATCGGGGTAAGCTTCTACCACTCACTAAGGCTCGATTGGCTGAGCTGGAGCAGGTCTATACCAAGCTTTCATCCTCTGGTCTCCGAATATTAGCCGTGGCAGATCATCCCAAGGCTAGCTCTAGGGTTAGCCACGCCTCTATGCCGCCTTTGCGCTTTGTGGGATTTCTGGCCATGCATGATGGCCTGCGCGATGGCGTTGTTTCCTCCGTCAAACGCGCTCGCGCAGCCGGTTTGCGGATAGTGATGATTACTGGCGACTTACCAATCACTGCTCGAGCTATCGCCAAGGACGCTGGTATTTATCGAGCTCAGGATCAGGTGATGATCGGCGAAGAAATCGAAGCTATGACCGATGCACAACTAGCATCAAAAATACCTCGGGTAACTGTCTTTGCCCGTGTCACCCCCGAACACAAAATGCGCATTGTCCAGGCGTATCAGGCCAACAATCAGATAGTTGCCATGACCGGCGACGGCGTCAACGACGCTCCATCTCTAGTTGCGGCCGATCTGGGGATCGGTATGGGGCTTGTTGGTACCGAGGTGGCCAAGGAGGCGTCTGATATTGTCCTGACCGACGACAACCTCTCTAGCATCATTGCGGCGATCGAAGAGGGTAGAAATATTTACAAAACCATCCAAAAAGTATTGTTGTACTTGTTTTCAACCAGCCTAGGGGAGGTGGTCGTCATCCTTTTGGCGCTGGGGTTGGGATACCCTCTTCCTATCCTGGCCACTCAGATCCTCTGGCTAAATTTGGTAACAGACGGTTTTATGGTGGTAGCGCTAGCCATGGAGCCAAAAGAATCTGATTTGTTACGCCATCCCCCTAGCCGCCCTACGCCTTACATAGTGACCCAAGCCATGTTGGGTCGCGTCGCTTTGATGGCCGGGGTAATGGCATTCGGCTCATTTGCTGTTTTTGCGCTTCGCCACAATCAGCTGATAACAAGTAGTCAGCTTGTAGATGGCCTACCACTGTTGTGGACGCTAACCCTCACGGTACTGGCAGCTTTTCAGTGGTTTAATGCTTGGAACTGCCGTTCCGACCGCGAGTCGATTTTTACCCGTCAAATAGTTAGCAACCCCTACCTCGTATTGGGTCTGCTGGCATCGGTGGGGGCACATCTACTGGCCGTTTACCACCCACTTATGCAAAAAATACTGCACACCACCGCGCTGGGTTGGGCGGAATGGGGGCTGGTTGTATCGGTTTCGGCTAGCGTTGTGGTAGCAGAAGAAGTACGCAAACTGATTGTGCGCTGGCGGTCAGAATCCCGCAGTGCTTAAGCCAGCCAGCTACTCGTCTGCACGGCTGTGTTAGTATAAGAGCATTAACAAGGTGTCTATTCATACCTTGATTCTATCCATGCCCTATACTCAATCACTCAAGTTGTTCTCTATGCAAAGTACTTACAAATCTCTCCGGACCGGACTAGCTCGTACCATTATTCTCACCCTTACCGTTAGTCTCCTTGCCGGCGTCTGGCAACCTACCAAAACCCACGCCGCTGCGGTAGCCAGCGAAACCCCCAATTCAGATTTTTGGGTTACCGATGGTGATGTAGAGGCACTAGCAGTCGGAGCAGACGGCACAGTTTATATTGGGGGCGACTTTGATAATGTTGGCTTTGGTTCAGGTCCGCTGGCGGCAGTTGATCTGGTTACGGGTGTAGCTACCACCGACGCAGCACCATACATTCAGGGTGCCACTGACCTGGTGGATGTCGTTATAAGTGATGGCGACGGCGGATACTTCGTAGGAGGAAAGTTCACGCTAGTCGATACGACCACAGTTGGCGGGCTTATTCATGTAAGGGCTGACGGAACTCTAGATACCGACTGGTTGCCTGCTATGTCTGGGGGTGGCGCGCAAATTTACGATCTCTGGCTCGACGATGCCAACGACACTTTGTATGTGGCTGGTTCATTCACAGCGCTCGGTGGCCAAAGTAGAGACAACCTCGGTGCTGTCAGTACTGTTACTGGCCTTGCCACCGATTTCAACCCCGATACCAACGGCATCGTTACGGCGCTTGCTAGCGCCGACGACATTCTCTACGCCGGTGGTCTGTTTACCACCCTCAATGCTGGTGGAGTTACCAGAAACCGCCTTGCCGCGTTTGACCTCACTTCTGAAACCATAAGTGTACCAACCGATTTTGATCCCAATGTCGCCAATACTATCTACGATATCTTGGTTCACGATGGCTCTGTGTTTGCTACGGGCCAATTTACAACCGTAAACGGAGCCACTACTCGCAACCGGCTGGCCGCTTTCGATCCTGCCACCGCACTTGCTACCGATTTCAACCCCAATGTCGCCAATGGCGTTGGCTATGCTATCGCAACCATCGGGGACACCCTGTTCGTCGGAGGGTCGTTCACAAGCGCTGGTGGTTCGGGGCGCAACCGTCTCGCTGCCTTCGATCTGGCTTCTGGCACCCCCAACACCGCCACCTCGTTCAACCCCAACATGGGGAGTGCGGTGTATTCGCTGGGTACTAACGGAAATATTCTATATGCGGGAGGCGCATTTCTTACTGTCAACGGTGCCACCTCGCGTATTCGAGTCGCCTCCTTTGATACCAGTGTGGGCCATACGGCCACCGCCTTTGATCCCAGAGCAAACTCCAATGTCGACGCTCTTTTTGTAGTGGGGGATAATTTAATCGTCGGCGGACAGTTTGAAATGGTAAATAATCAGGCAAGGCGTAACTTTGCGGCTTTCGATGGCACCACCGGAGAAGCCACTGCTTTGGATCCTAGCCCCAACTTTCTTGTCTACGATATGGCTCTGGATGCCGAAAACAACCTTTTGTATGTAGGAGGCTCGTTCACCAACTTTGGCGGTGTGGCCAAAAGCCGAGTTGGTGCGATTGATCTCGACACAGATACCGTGACCGCCTTTAACCCCGCACCAAACACCACCGTGCTTGCCCTTGCGGTACACGATGGCGATCTGTATATGGCCGGTCAGTTTACTACCATAGCTAGCGGTGCCACGACACGCGCCAATCTGGCGGCTGTGGATAGCGCTGGTGCAGCGTTGGACTTCGACCCCGATCCCGATGATCTCCCGCGCACCTTGTTTGTAGAGGGAGACATTTTGTATGTCGGGGGAGAATTCGCCACATTTGCGGACGGGGCAACGGCTCGCAATCGGGCAGCCTCATTTGACCTGGCTTCCGTTACTCCCGATGTAGCTACAGCATTCGATCCCAATGCGGCCGGTGGAGATATTTATGCTATCGCGCATTACGATGACACTATCTATCTTGGCGGTGGTTTTACCACCATGGGCGGGCAAGCTCGCAACAAGCTAGCTGCCGTAGATGCAACCACTGGGGTAGTTAGTACTATTTTTACAGCCGGCGTATCTGGCAGTGTCACTTCTGTCCACGCCCTACACACCGATGACAATATTCTCTATGTAGGTGGAAGCTTCACCAGCGCAGGTGGTGTGTCATCCAGCGACCTAGTGGCTTTCAAGCTCACAGCCACCAACCCCAGTACGGCACTCAGTAACTTCGATGTAGATATTGCGGGCAACGGAGTATTTGCTTTGGCCACCACCGACGAATCTCAGCTATATGTGGGTGGTGATTTTTCTCAGGTTTTGGGTACTACAGGGCGGGCAGGCTTTGTCCGGTTTGAGCGAGGCAACCGCGACCCCGACCTGCCGACAAACCTGCGAGTCTCTGGTACAGAAGAAGACGCTACCACCAACACTACTCCGGAGCTTTCGTTTGTTACCTCCGACCCCGATGAAGACCCCGAGGTAAAGTATTATCTCGAAGTAGACGACACTGCAGACTTTAGCTCTCCTCTCATTGCCTACACCTCAGCACTAGGTACTCCTGGAGAGTCGGTGTTCCAAATCGGTCAACCCGCAGGTACAGGGACATATATTGCAGGCGGGGAAGGCGCCAGCTTGGGCCGAGGCAGCTACTATTGGCGCGTAAAGGCGATCGATCAGCACGACGATGAAAGCGGATACGCGGTAGCCAATGGAGGCTCAGAAGCTATTATCATCAATAACAAGAGCGGTTTCGTACCAGAAAGTGCTGGGGGTGGAGGCGCTGCCGGTGTGCGTACTGGTATCGAAATAAACAATGGCGACAGGGTTACAGACAGTGCGACAGTGGAGCTAAGCTTGGGTTACAATCCCGGGATCGTCTACATGCAGGTCTTCAACAATCCCACCGCCACACTTCCCCGCCGCGAGCGAGTGGATTCTACCAAATCATGGACAATCTGTGAGCCAGATACCAACCCTTGCCTAGATGGTGACACCTATGAAGTATCGGCCCGTTTCTTCAACCTGCGTGGTATTCAAATCGGAAATACGGTCACAGATTCTATCATCTATAGTAGTCAGGGTGGTAGCGCGGTACTGGGCGAAACTACAGAGCAAGTACTCGGAGAAATATTTGAAAGCTTCACCAATCCATTCCAATATAGTTGGCTGGGGCAAAGTGGCACGGTTGAAAACGGTGCACATGTTATTCACGCTCAGGCTGGTCAGACCATCGACCTTAATCTTCGGCTGTCTAATCGGGCGACTGATGCCAAAGCGCTTGTTTTGTACGGACTGCGCGATCTTTTGCCCCAGTCGGCCCCATATCGAGGCGGCCACGAGCTGCGGATCGGTACTGGCAATCCCAGAGACAAAATCTACGATTGGATCGACGCCAGTAGCTTTTTGCCCAATCCAGACGGGAAGGCCAATCGCTTCGCGATCTTCAACGGTGAACCCGTGCACCCACAACAAGAGTTCGGCATCACCTGGCCGATCACCTTGCGCGACGATCTAGCACCGGGTAGCTACGACCTATTTGTAGAGCTGGTGCGCGAGTTCGACGCTTGGGCCATCCAGGTCGACCGGGTTGGCCGCCCACTGCCCAGCAGCGACATATTCTGGCGGATTGTAGTCAGCTAAATCCGCCAAGACACCAAGAGGGCTGAGCAGGTCAGCCCTCTTTTATCGTTCAAGCAAGTGAGTGTTAAAATAAGGCTATGCGTAACCTTTACCTAATTGCTCTGGGTGTTGCGGTATTGGCCCTGACCGCCTTCATACTCTCGGTGTATCCGCTGGCTTCCCCAAGCGTTAAGCTGCTCCCAGCTCCTCGGATTGTCGATGAAATGTCGCTACCGGCTTTTGCAGAACGCAGCTTCGTTGGCTCCGACTTTGTGGTGGGCCAGACCCTGGCCAGCAATTCAGTCTACACTCGGCACTTCATTACCTATCAAAGCAATGGTCTAACCATCTCTGGCATCATGAACAAGCCGGTTGGGGATGGACCTTTTCCCGTCCTGATCCTAAATCACGGCCATATTGATACGGCCGTATACACCAACGG
>CAYWVE010000047.1:0-18056 GCA_964461775.1 uncultured Candidatus Saccharibacteria bacterium
ACTGGAGCACCATGACTCGATCCGGCCAGCTATGGGTCAGAAACAGGAATACGGAGGCCACGGCGACGATTCCAAAGAAAACTAGCCAATTAAACTCAGTCGCGGTAAGCCGACCAAATCGGCGAAAAAAGGATTTGGAGATGATCAGGCTGCAGGCATCGCCGAGCGCAGCTACAAAAGGAAGAAGCCAGCTAATCATAAGGAAGTCGGGAGAGTGTGGTCAAAAGAGGAAAGCTGGCCTAATTATACCCTTTTTACCTAGAATATGAGGATGGAGCAAATTACGGCGATCGAGCCACAAAAGACCCAAGCGGATCGAGTAAATATTTTTGTCGATGGCAGTTTCTATGCAGGAGCCCCAGCGCTCTTGGTGATACACCTCCAGCTTCAAGTCGGCAGCCCGATGACGCCAAGTCTGAAATCGCAGCTTGCGACTAGGGGAGAGGAGCAACAAGCTCGAGATCGGGCTTTGTGGCTACTAGGTCGCTACCGCTACAGCCAGAGACGGCTACAGCAAAAGCTCACCGTAAAATACGGGAACCATTTGGCTAAACAGGTGGCGGAGGAAATGGTGCGGATGGGGTTGGTAGATGATCGGGCTTTGGCCGAGAGCCTAGTGAGCGGGTGGAAGGAGCTGGGCGGCAAGAGCCCACTGGAAATGAAAGCGGCCTTGGCCGCGCGAGGGATTGCTCCTGACACTGCCAAAGAGGTAGTGGCCCAAATTGACGACGAAGACCGGATGCAGATTATGGCACGGCTAATGCGTCGGCGGGGGGTGCGCGCAGGGGAAGTGATCGACGAGGTGACCGGTACTAAAATTGCCCGCTATTTAGCGGGCAAGGGGTTTGGCTATGCAGAAATAAAACGAGCGATCCGAGAGTTAGGCGGAAATTCCGAGGAGGGATGAAATCTGGGGCTGATCAAATCCAATCACCACCTGCTCCATTGGGGCTCCGGTAATATCGTCGACCAGCTCAATAACGCTGACCGGCACTCCCATCTGCTGGCTTTTGTCGACCATCTCCTGACGAGCAGCAATGTCCAGGGCTACATCTTTGTTGGTATACGCCACACCCGATGCTTCAAGCCAAAGCTTGAGCTGATGGCAGTAGTGGCAATTGGGGGTGGAGTAGATGGTGTAGTTGAGCAGTTGCATAAGAGTAGTCTTAGTATGATTAGTTTACCATGCCGCGAGCGGTCATGGCAGCTGCCAGCCTGTCGAGGGCAAGGGCGTAAGCAGCCACCCGCAGATCCACTCCGGACTCTTGGCCGATAGACCAAACCTGCTCAGCCGCACCGAGCATAATAGCCTCGAGCTTAGAGTTGATGTCGGCCTCGGACCAGTACCAGTTTTGTTGATTTTGAACCCACTCAAAGTAGCTAACTACTACACCTCCGGCATTGGCCAAGATATCGGGAACGATGACCGTACCACGCGCGGTGAGCCTGGCATCGGCTTCGCTGGTAATTGGATGATTGGCTAGCTCGAGGATAAGCTTGGCCTGAATCGTATCGGCATTGGAAGCATCGATCTGATTCTCCAGAGCGGCCAAGACCAAGATGTCGGCCTCGAGGGTTAGGAGCTGCTGATTTGTGATATTAGTGGCGTATTCGGTGTTTTCCACACTGCCAGTTTTGGATTTGTGCTCTAGCACCTCGCGCACGACGAGCCCGGCTGGGTTGTAAACTCCGCTCTTGGTATCGCTGATGGCGATAACCCGGTATCGCGGATTATCGGCCAGCAAGTAAGCCAGACCGCCTCCCACATTGCCGGCACCCTGGATCACGACGGTGAGGGGAGAGCGGTTGAGATTCAGGCGAGCCACAATGTCGTCCAAGACTACTCGTCCACCCCAAGAGGTAGCGAGGTCGCGACCCTGGCTGCCACCAACCGCAAGCGGCTTGCCGGTGACCACACCAAAAGAGGTGTAGCCGACCTGCTGGCTGTATTCGTCCATAATCCAACCCATGGTCTGGCTACTGGTGTTTACATCGGGGGCGGGGATGTCGCGCAGGGGGCCGATCACCGGCGTAAAAGCGCGGGCGTAGGCGCGAGCAATTTCTTGATGCTCGGCCATAGAGAGATTGCGCCCATCTACCTGAACCCCGCCCTTACCACCCCCAAGGGGAATATTGACTACGGCGGTCTTGAAGCTCATCAGCCCAGCCAGTGTGGCGACTTCGTCTAGATCAACTTGAGGATGAAAGCGAATACCACCCTTGTAAGGACCCCGAGCCTGGCTATGCTGGATTCGCCATGCCGGAACGGTAGTAACTACTCCAGCGTCGGAGTGATATGTGAGTTCTGCGATATGGACAAAATCCGGTGATTGGAGCCGAACAAGAATCTTGGGATCGACCTGCCGAAGGGTGGCGGCTCGGTTTAATGCATCTGGCCAATGAACTGTAGGTGTATTCATGAAAAGTTACTTAATGTAGCCCTGATCGGCAAACTTAGCTCCTGGGTCTCGACCCATGAGATAGTTGTAGGCCGCCAGAGCCGCCTTGGCTCCTTCGCCAGCAGAGATCACCGTCTGCTTGAAGGGTACGGTAGTGACATCACCGGCCGCAAAGATGCCCGGGTGGGTTGTTTGATTATTGGCATCGATCACGATCTCGCCATCGCTAGTAATTTCGACTAGGCCAGCGACAAATCGCGTATCGACAATTTGGCCGATCTCCACAAAGACCCCCTCAGTGGGTAGCTCTTTGTTTCCCTCGGGAGTAGCTACGGTTATCGAGCGAACAAAGTTATCGCCCTGGATACTCACCACTTGTGAATCGAGCAGGAACTTGATCTTGGGCTCGGCCTGAGCCCGCTCGACCAAGATTGGTTCGGCTCGAAATTCGGTGCGCCGGTGGACCAAGGTTACTTCTGGGCAAATTTTAGCCAGCAGCAGAGCTGCATCGAAAGCAGCGCTACCACCGCCAATCACAACCACGGACTTACCAGCAAAGAGGGGAGCATCGCAGGTGGCACAGTAGACCACACCTTTGTTGGAAAACTCAGCCTCGCCGGGAACATCGAGATGACGATGATGTTTTCCGGTAGCAATGATAACACTCCGACCGAGATAGGTCTGGCCGGCCATCGTCTCTACCGCAAAGTCTCCGTCCTGGGGGGAAATCTTGATGGCGGGATCGAATGTGATCTGCGCACCAAAGCCCTTGGCCTGATCGGCAAACTTGGCCATTAGGTCCGGACCAGTACTAAACTCTACCCCTGGGTAATTTTCGATATCCATGGTGGTAGCAGTTTGACCACCAATATCCCCGGTCAGGATCAGGGTAGAGAGCTGGCGGCGGGTAGCATAAAGCCCAGCGGCAAGACCAGCCGCACCGGCCCCCAAAATAATGACATCGAACTGATTCATAGTTGTTATTATACTAGACTGCTTTGGGCCACTCGAAAACCCCCAGATCAAATAGATCTGGGGGTTTTGCGGGATACAGCTACAAAAGACTAGAGAGCGGCAGCGTCGTCAGAGTCAGTGGTGGCGTCATCATCAGAGTCATCGTCACCCATGTCGTCGTCTTCGTCTTCCAAATCCTCGTCTTCGTCGTCACCTTCGGTTACGACTACACCTGGGGTAGCTTCTACCTCTTCGGTGTCATCCATCATAATTTCGTCGTTCATGAAATTTGTAGTTTGAGATTGTCTAATATGATAAATTCGACCCCAACTAATTCGACTGACATGAGGCACAAAAAGTGATATTTGCGCCTGCTGTTGAGAGTTTATAAAACCGCAATTGGGGTGTCAAGGGTTTTTGGGAAAAAGTGGGGGGTGAGCATAGGACCTCTAAATAAAAGGAGCTCCCTTGTTAGGGGAGCTTGGGCTTAGAAGCGCTACACGGCGGGACACCTACTTGGGATAGTACATCCACGCAGGACGCACCGTGAACCCGTCGCTGGATTCGGCTGCGAGCATGAAGCTGTCAGGATAATCGCCGCCATCTCCACCGACACCGAATTCTCCAGCAAACCGCTGGAATGCGGCCCTGTCTACAATGTTGCCCTTGTCGTCGATCATGGACCGCAGCCAGTGCATCACGAACTCTGCCGTTTGTTGTGCATCACAGCCATAGGGCAGCTGCTGATACCCTGCTGTTTCGTCATCACTGATCCAGCCGCGCATTTCAAGCCCTTCATCGGTCACCCGATAGTACTTCATTGCGGTCTTAGAATGTGACTCCATCTCAAAGACCAGGCTGACTGCATGAAGAATAGCAGAAGGACGAAGCTTCATGCCGATGAAGAGTTCGCCGTAGGCTACCAGAGTCTTGCCGTCAGATGTTCGTCCGGAGTATACAGACACGCTAGTCTCCTTTAAAGGAACTCCCACAGAGCCCCTTTGTGAGTTTGATACGACAATGCTATATCAGAATTGTTCGCTTAGCAAGCGAGCAATTTGGGTAGCCCGTAGGGGAATGGTTTCCCCAGTGCTCTGGAGCCCCTCGGTTCCCTGCAGCTTCCCCCAGCCACTATTTGGTGATACTCTAAGGTATCCTCATTCTGAGGAGAGTGGTCGACGGACCTAAAACGAGGAGAGAATTCCATGCACATTGCCGACGATGTCGCCCGGCTTCAAAACCTTGGTTCGAAATACTCTGTAGCCATAGTCGAACTAGGTAAGTCCGTAGATGCGCTAGCGAAGCTTCTCATCTACGCAGCTAGTCCTAGGGGTACTTATCGAGAAGGGCATCCAATCTGTGATCTTCCCCGTCACTGGAACTTAAGCTGGTGGCCCTCTGGAGACTATGCGCTCAGCCACTACGGCGATTCAATCACGATCCGCCTCACCAACACCACAAAATCCAGAGAGGACATGCTCCTCTTGGCCGAGGATATTGCAGATGGCTGGCTGCAAGAAGTCATCCAGATGCTAGAAGGTGAGATTAACGAGGCCACGGAGGCTATCGCTACAATTAATACAGGCGTGGCCACCCTGTCTGAGGACTAACTTGCACCCTAATCCAGAACCTGTGACGAAGAAGTCATGGGTTCTTTTAATGTCAAAGCAGAGGGGTAGCCCGTAGGGGAATCTTTCCCGCCTACTGGCGGGTCCCTGAGCTTTCCGCATAGGGAAATGCTACATCGTTTATTGCATCTACTTCGCAGATAGCAGAAAGCTACCTGAACCTGAGCAGCTGCGCTGCTGGTTCAGATCCCCGAGGGCTACTAAAGCATCATAAAACCGCCTGTAAAGGCGGCTTTATGTGCTTGGTAGCCCGTAGGGGAATCGAACCCCTGTTACCAGGATGAAAACCTGGCGTCCTGACCACTAGACGAACGGGCCTAATTATTTTTGGTGGGCGCAGAAGCAGGGGTATCCCGCCTACTGGCGGGTCCCTCCGCTCGCAGCACTAAGGAAATGCTACAAGCTCTGTATTTCCACCCTTTCGGGTGGAGCTGCTCTCACGCGAACACGCTTCGCTACAAGGTTCTCACCATCTACACCAGCGGGAAAGGCTTTTGAGACAAAAGCACTTCCCGCTGGTGGGCGCAGAAGGATTCGAACCTTCGACCAATCGCTTAAGAGGCGACTGCTCTACCGCTGAGCTATGCGCCCGCATGGGCGGGAGATTGGCTGTGGTACCCCCGAGAGGAATCGAACCTCTGTCCCAGGCACCGGAAGCCTGTGTTATATCCATTAAACTACGGGGGCCTTGTGTCAAAAATCGACTGAGGGCGCAGCAGACCAGGCGGGAATCTGCTCGGGATTAGGATGCCACAAATATTGATCGAGGTCTATGGTCAAATCATCGCGGACTACTATGCCTTCGTCTTCGAGATCTCGTTTGTGGGCCATCCGTCCACCCGTAGTATACCCGGCGGCCAGCTCCCCAAACCTATTTACCACTCGCTGATAGGGGACTATCCGCTGATCGGACCAGTGCAATGCCCACCCCACATACTGAGCAGCCCGGGGGCGCCCAAGCAATGCGGCAACTTGACCATAGGTCATCACCTTGCCCTGCGGAATACTCTGAACTAATTGGTAGACAGCCTCTTTAAACTCCATATTGCTTTATCTGCACTGGGGTGGACGATGGGATTTGAACCCACGACCGCCCGGACCACAACCGGGAGCTCTAACCACTGAGCTACGCCCACCCCACTACAGACAAATCGACTAGGAGGCTAATTTTGGTGCCCCGGGAGGGATTCGAACCCCCGACCGTTGGCTTAGAAGTCCACTGCTCTATCCAACTGAGCTACCGGGGCATGTTGCCTAGCGAGATCGTCCAGACTACACGCAGGGACAGCAATACTCTACATTACCAATCTATCACAAGCAATAAAAATCTGGCTCGGTGGCCAGTCTGTGCGAAGCTTTCAAAAAAAATCAAATTCGACTTAACAAATGGGAGAAACCAGCCGTTGCTGGCGGAGTAGGCGACGATTCTCGATAGGGGAGATGACGAAAAACTGGAGAAACCCGAGCTGTGCCACACTCAAAGATTGAAAGATCCGCTTGGCGGTAGACTCGACTCTAGCCTCGGACCAGCTGGGGGAGAGCTCGTGCAGGAGCTCGTGGATAAGGGTAATGACTCGATCGTTGATGCCGATAGCCTGGCTGACATAGATTTTAAGCTCGTCGGGGGCAATATAGCCCTTGATGCCGCGGTGTTGGCCAGACATACTACTAGCCGGCCATTCTTTGGCCTTGGTTAGTATCACCTCGTAGCCAGAGGTGAGCAAGATATCTTTGAGTTTATTAAAGATCGATCGGGACATTTTTGTTTTAGCTATTATTTGATTATATCACAAATTCGCTCCTTCGTCAAGAAGGAGATGGCGGGCTAATTCTAATACCTCAGGCTATTCCTTTGCTTCGTAGGCCTCGATCAGCTGAATATCGGCGATGTCCTTTGGCCGGTTTTGTTGGCGCTTAAAGAATTTGATCTTGGCCAGGGTTTGGTACCGTTTGCCGTCGATGATATCTGCCTCGGCAATTTGCTGACTAGTAGACCACGGCCGACCCTCCTCCTCAAAATCAAACATGAATTCAATATTGTTTACAAAGATCGACTTGCAGGGGGCAAATGACCTGACAGCGGCTTCAGGGAATCGCTGGGTGAGCTCTTGGGCCAAGCGATCGGAACAGACCACATCTAGATCGTGGCAATCCCTAATACCATGGATAGCCAGAACAGCTCCTCCGGTAATTAGATATTCGTCGGGATTTAAATCTAGGTCCTCGAGATTTGCTAGATGTTGGGCAAGATGGGGGGCGCATTGTATTGATAATTGTACCGCCGAATAAGCCCCGGCCGGTATGGGTTGCGATACTGCTTTGGAGCGGGTGAGCGGAGTCGAACCGCCGTCTTCACCTTGGAAGGGTGACATAATAGCCGTTATACCACACCCGCAATCAGATTGGCCTCCCCCAGAGCAGGGAAGGGCTATATCAGTATAAAACAAAACTCTTGCCTTGGGGGCAAGAGTTTTGTTTTCAGAGCACGGAAGCAAAAACTAATTGGAGGAAGTTTTTACTTGATCAGAGAGCTGATCTCTTTGCCGGCCTTGAACCGAGGCACCTTGCTGGCTGGGATCCGGATTGGTTCACCGGTCTGTGGGTTTACACCATTACGAGCAGCCCGAGAGCTGACCGAGAAGGTGCCGAAGCCGGTCATGGTGACCTTCTTGCCCTTACCCAGGTTATCTTTGACGGTATCGATAAAGAGTTCGATAACCTTCGAAGCAGTGCTCCGAGAGATATTGGCCTTTTGGGCGATGTGTTCGACGAGTTGAGACTTATTCATGAAACCTCCAATTAGAATTGATATCAGATGTATTGTACCGGCTAGAATTGGGGCTGTCAAATACTTTTTGGCGGTGGGAAAGGGTTTTTATGGCTGGCGCTCGAGCCACTGCTCTAGGATAAGCTGAGCCGAGATAGCGTCGATCGAGTGAGCCTGGTCTTTGCCTAGCAGATTTGCGGCTTGTCGGCTGGTAAATCGCTCGTCTTCAAAAACTACAGGTAGCTGGAGATGGTGGGCAATTTTCTGGGCCAGATGGGTCGCTTTGGTGGTCTGAGGGCTATGCCCTCCAGTCAGGGTCAAGGGTAGGCCGACCACCACCAAATCAAAGCCGTGCTCTAAGTGCAGCTTAGCCAAATCAGCCAAAAAGCGTCGACTGTGGGTCAGAGTACCAAGTGGTATGGCGACCCGCACTGGCAGCTGGATCATGGCCAAGCCATGACGACGATCGCCCAAATCGAGTCCGAGGATTTTAGAATCTTTATTCACCGAGATAGATGATATCTATCTTTATGTTGTCGGGCAAGAGCGGTAGGCGAGAGAGAAAGCGCGGCCAGAGGGTGATGGTGGCGAAAGTTATGCCAGCCTGATTTTTGAGCTGGGACTCGACATCCGCTAAGGGCTGGTAGGTAAATTCGCGTCGGAGCTGGGCAATGTCGAAGCGAGGACCCACCCGACCATCGAGCTTGACCAACAGATCGATGCGATGTGTCAGGAAGTTGGACTCGATCGGCTCAACCACCGCTTCGGTCAGAGTCTTGGTTGTAACTTGCTGGCCCTCGGCTACCTCAAAGCTAGCGGCATTGGCAATGGCGCTAGCAAATGAATCTCGAGGCATAGCTAGCGTCCAACTCCGCGACTGAACCCTAACCTCAAAAGAATCTTGCTGGGCCCCTTCGGCAACGCTAGGGATGGCGTTGATAATATCGTTTTGGATAAAGTCAGCGTTGAGCACCTCTCCGCGCTTGAGAAGCCTGGTCAGCTCTGCCTCGCTAGCAGTAAAGAGTGTGGCTGCTGCCTCTTGCTTGGCCTGGTCGATATCGGCCTGAGAGACAACGCCCACAATGTTGTCGGTACCGCCTACGAAGCTACCGACTACTTCGCCATAGACTAGATCTACGCCGGTTGGGCCCAAACCCGGTATGGTTAGCTTGTTGGGAGCGGCAAGATTATACTGGGCACCGCCCGCATCGGCCTCTGCCTCCACCACCGCTCGACCGGGGGTATTGCCCCGAGCGGGTGGAACTAAGATTTCGTTTTTGATCCGAAAGATCAGCCCAGCCGAAGACTGGAAACGAGTATTGGCCAATATGCCCTGGATGCCGGAGGTGTAATTAATGATATTGATCTGACCGTTAGCCCTTTCGCCCAGATTGGCTTGGCCGCTGGCGGTAAAGCTAACCACTTGTTCGTTGGATGTTTCGATAAACCGACCAGTCAGGATATTGTGCCCAGCGGCCTGAAGGTCCTGTTCGTCAGCCAGCGTTAGGGTGAATTGGCGCTGATAGACCTCGGACGGAACTTCGAGCAACACGCGAGCCTGGGGCATGATCAGCGCGGCGACCATACCCAGGATAGCAATCCCGATGGCACCCAGCGCTAGAGCGATTTGATGCTGACGAGTAAAGGCTATGCGAAATTGAGGTAGGCGTACACGCCAGCGAGGCAAGCGCACCCGCTGCCAAAATGATGCAGGTGGATCGATATCCGGCTCTGCAGTATCGGCCTCTTCTGCCACGGCCAAAATCTTGCGCTCAAAGGTCGTCCAGGCTGGGCGAGTGGGGGCAGGTACGGGAACATCCTGATCGCTAACGACTTTGGGCTGAGAAGTAACAACCGCTGGCTGTTCGGTGACCGAGGCCTGGGCGTGAATCGTTAGTCCGGCCTGAGTAGCCAAGTGCAGAGTGGCAACATCAGAGCTGACTATGGTTACTGCTTTTTTCAGTGTTTCCAGCTCGGCCGCCAAGAGCTTGAGAGTAATCAGCTGGCTACCAACCAGAGAGCGAGGCGGCAAAGAGAGGGTGAGCTTGGCCGCTTTGATTTTGCGAATAGCCGACAGCACCCCGACGATGTCGGTATTGGCTTCGATAAATAATAGTTGATGCCGAGGGTTAGTCATGACGCATGGATCGAATGATGGTCTGGAGAGTTTTTGCGACTATATCTTTTTCGGCCACAAAATCGAGCAGGAGCTTGGCCAGGCCAAGGGCGGGAAGGTCTTGGGCACCCCAAGCCGAATCGGTCTCGTCGGCCACCGCTAGCACGGCATCGCTGTCGATCAGCTGGGTGCGAGGGGGATGAATAAAGGGAAGGCTAGCGTGCCAGCTGCGCCCTGCTAACGCGGTTGCCAGATCGGGAAGCTGAGCGCTACCGCCGGTGATATAGACATTGGCCGGGAGGTGATGACCAGGCGGAGTCTCGGCCAAGCAAAGCTCTACTCCCGCCAGCCAAATCCGCACGGCTTCAGCCAGAGCACTTGCAACCGGGGCAGCTTCTGCTTTAGCAAGTTCCCCAGCAGCATAGGCCAGCTTGAGTTCTTCGCTTTTAGCAGGGGAGTGCTTGAGCTGGTTACGAATGCTGTCGGTAAAAGATTGGCCGCCGATGGCAAAACTTTGGATACCTTCGACACTACCATTGCGCACAATCACAACATCGGTGGTGGCACCACCGATGTCGATAAAGACACCCTCGGGTTCTTCCGGAGCAGTGTCGCCCTCGAGGTCGTACTGCGGAGGCATTGCGAGGAGCTTGGACAGGCCGTAGGGTTGTGTGGCAATGCTAATGAGTCGGAGATCGAGCAGGCGAGCGAGATTTTGCAAAACGCTGACATAGACCAGCGGGACATAGGCATTGAAAACTGTCAGGCTCAACCGCTTGCCCTGGAAGCCAACCGGGTTATCGACGGCATAGCCATCGAACTGAACGGCGACAACCGAAGCATGGATGAGCTCGACTTCGGGATGCTGATCGCTAAACCTTTCGCGGAGAGAATCGCGCAGCTTGTCGTGCGAGCGTTGCTGGATGCGATAAATAATGTTTTTGAGCTCGGCAAGCTCGAGGGGCTCGCTGAAGTTTGTACGATCGTAGTGGACCGTATTGGTTACCCCCTCGACCAGTTGGCCGTTGACGCCAATGATGAGGTCGGTCGGCGGTGTATCTAGGTCGGCTGTGGCACCAGCGATAGCCGCCTGACAAGTGGCTACTAACTGAGGCAGGTCGATGATCCAACCACCCCGCATACTCCCGGGCGACTGGGCCACATAGTGGCGTCCGGCGATGGTCACCTCGCCATTTTCGATATAAACACACAAAGCTTTTACGACAACAGTGCCTACATCGAGGACGATGTAGTGGTGCGGACCCGCAGATTGTGACTTCCCCCAAGGACTCATAATTATTCTAATACGGCTTTAATCCGGCGGATGCCGGCGCTGCTGCTTTCCTCTTTGGCAATCCGGAAGTGACCAAGCTCCTGACTACTCTGAACATGTGGCCCTCCACACAGCTCACGGCTAATGACCTGCCCGCTATTGTCGACCACACTATACACATCGACGATCTCCGGATATTTTTCTTTGAAAAAGGCGATAGCGCCAGACTCGATGGCCTCCGCGTAGGGGAGGGTGGCTTTATCGACCACGAAACCCTGAGCAATCCAATGATTGACCTGCTCTTGGATACTTTCTTTTTCGGCATCGGTCAGTTTGCGAGAAAAGGTGAAGTCGAAGCGAGTGCGATCAGGATTAATATCGGACCCTGCCTGCTCGACTTCTGTTCCCAAGACTTGGCGCAGAGCAGCGTGCAGCAAATGAGTAGCGGTGTGTAGGGCGGTGATCCGGACCCGGGCAGCATCGTCGATGGCCATGCCAGCCGATAAACCATGCCCACCAAATTTCGCCTCGGCCCCAGCTCGGGAGAGTGCTTGGTGATCGGCGAAAGCTTGGTCGAAAGCAAGGGTGTCGATCGAAATTTTTTCTTTCATATAGTCGATGGGCAAACCGTAAGTGGCAAATAGCTTAAAAGCCTGCTCGCCGGATAACTCGGTGACGCCATCGGCAATTAACTTGTCTAGCTCGCGGGTGCCCGCCTGGAGAGTACGAGAAAACTTGTCCGCTTCTGCTCGTGCAGCAGCGAGGATTTCGGCTTGGCGCTCACTCAGCTCGGGATAAGCGGGTGCGAAAGTGTCAATGGTCAGAGTAACGACCTGCTCAAGAGTAATATTGGTAGCCTGCAAGTGAATCAGCATCCGGCGTAGGACTCGACGCAGGATATACCCCTGTTCTTTATTGGACGGGATTACAAAATCGCCCAACAGGAATACCGACGCGCGAGCATGATCGGCCACGATCCGCCGAGACCGAGCCGGTAGTTCGCCTAAGAGGATATTAAACCGAGCAAACAGATCGGTCTCGAAAATATTAGGAAGCTGGTTGACGGCTGCCAAGATGCGTTCCAGACCCATACCGGTATCGACACCGCGAGTAGCCAGGGGAGTTAGCGAGCGATCGGGATGACAATAAAATTCATTGAAAACAAGATTCCAAACCTCAACCCCATCCACATAGAATTCGACGGTGGGCCCACAAGGGCCTTCGCTCCCGGTTGGCCCCCAAAAAGTTTCGGAGTCGTCGGTGGCGTTGATTGTTTGTAGACCGTCAAGCTGTTGCAAAATATCACGAGACTCGGTGTCTTCGACGGTGCCCGAGCGATTGCCGTTGTAGTAGTTGGCGTGAATCCGGCTAGGGCTGATACCGAGCCACTTGGGATCGGTCAGAAATTCCCAGGCATAGGCAATGGCCTCCGCTTTCCAGTAACCCCCAAACGAAAAGTTGCCCAACATCTCAAAAAAGGTCAGGTGGGTGTCGTCGCCAATGTCGTTGATGTCATCGGCACGGAAACATTTTTGAACACTGACAGCGTTGAGCGTACCGAAATCGGCCTGGGGATCTTTGACGCCGACAAAATAAGGCTTAAACTGTTGCATGCCAGCGGTGGTGAGCAGGACCGAAGGATCGTCGACAGGCAAAAGCGAACTAGAGGGAACTATCCGATGATCCCGCTGCATGAAGTAGATAAGAAATTCTTGGCGAAGGTCGAGATGATACATAAACGAAAGCCGAGAGACCATACTATGTACTTATTACTATATACCGAATCAGGGGAGGGCAGAGCTGCCTGGCAGACCTAATCGACACAAAACCGCTAAAAAACAGCTTTCAGTCTAATAATTTTTATGGTATAAGGCAAGCAATGACAAAAGCTACTACAATCTATGCAGACTATGCCGCGAGTGCTCCCTTGCGGCCCGAGGCAGCCAAAGCTATGTCGGTAGCTGATAGTTTGGTTGGCAATCCCAACAGCATTCATAGCTACGGACGAAAGGCGCAGGCAATGCTAGATAGTGCACGCCAGACAATCGCCAGCCTCATCAACGCCGATACTCAAGAAGTAGTGTTTACTAGCGGGGGGAGCGAAGCAGATGCGCTGGCGGTATTGGGGCTGATGCGCAACTTGGGAAGTGGCCATATTGTTACCTCCACGATCGAGCATAAGGCGGTGCTAGAGAGTTGCCGCCAGCTGGAACGAGAGGGATTTGGCGTTAGCTATGTGATGCCAGACCGAGATGGAAGAATAGTAGTAGAGAGTATCCGACAAGCAATCCAGCCCGATACGCGGCTAATATCTATAATGTATGCCAACAATGAACTGGGGACGATCCAGCCAATTGCTGCCATTGGCAAGCTAGTAACAGAGCTGAATACGGGTCGCGAGCTCCGGATATTTTTTCATAGCGATGCCGTCCAGGCGGCTACTTTGCTAAGTATGGATGTGCGCGAATTGGGAGTGAATTTGCTAAGCTGGTCCGGACACAAGCTGGGAGGCCCACTAGGAATTGGATGTTTGTTTGTAGGGCGCGGCGTCGAGCTACGGGCGTTGGTCCCCGGTGGCGGTCAGGAACAAGGCCGCCGAAGTGGAACTCCAAATCTCGCTGGTGCAATTGGACTAGCAGCAGCCATGACGGTAGCCGTTGGGCAAAAGGAGAAAGAATACCGCCGCCTTGGTGCGCTGATGCAAGATCTGCGTGAGGCTTTGCAAAAACAAAAGCGGGTCCGCTTCAATGGGGGAACCAAATGGTGCCTACCAAGCCACTTAAATATCAGTATCGCAAACAAGCCCAGTGATGAGCTGGTGATTGGGGCTGATTTGCAAGGCTTAGCCGTGTCGGCTGCATCGGCTTGCAGCTCTGGCAGCATCGGCAGCTCCCATGTGGTTGCGGCTCTGCCGCTGAGTGACGCCCGGGCCAGGAGCCAGACCAGCATGCGCATTAGCCTCGGCTACAAAACCACCACTGCAGAGATTGAGCAGATCAAGAGAATCATCAGCGGGCTGATTGACTAGGGTCTAAAATGCAAAAAACACCCCCCAGAAAGGCGTGTTTTTTGCTTCATGACACTCGCGCGAGTGTAATAATTATTTACGGCGAGTTGTCCGGCGGCGAGCAGTAGTCTTACGCGCTGTGGTCTTACGAGCAGTCGTCTTCCGAGCAGTCGATTTACGAGCGGTAGTCTTACGAGCTGCAGGCTTACGAGTCGCAGTCTTCTTGCGAGCCGTAGTCTTGCGGGCCGTAGTCTTACGCGCTGTCGTCTTCCGAGCTGCAGGCTTACGAGCGGTAGTCTTACGCACGCCAGTGGAACGCTTCTTCTTTAGCATATGAAGCCCCCAATGCGTTTAATAATATATTTTCAAACATGGCTTGCGATTTATTTTTTTGCAAAAATGTTTACAAAACTTACATCAACAAGCACTACGGAAATTATATCACCAGAATCTAAATAAAAATACAAGAGTTGTTAAAAAAATATTTGTAATACAAAAACCGCCAACGAGTGTTGGCGGTTTAGCGTGTAAGAAATACGGGCTACTTTTCTGCTGAAGCGTTGTCGTCGGTATCGGTTTTTTCTTTCGCTGCTTCAACAGCTGCAACGGCTTCGGCTTCGGAAACAGGTGCTTCTTCTACCTCTTCGCGTAGCGCGGCTACCAATACAATGGTGTCATCTTCGGCGTCGAGCACTTCTATGCCGGCAGCAAGCTTGAGGTCGCGAACATGAATCGCATCGTCGACATTGAGCAGACCAGACAGATCGACTTCGATATTGTGCGGAAGATCCTTAGGCAAAGCTTCGACCTCAACCGTATCTTTGTTGGTAACCAAAGTTGCTTCGTTGGTTGATAGAGCCGGGGCTTCGCCGATGAAGACCAAGGGTACTTCGGCACGAGTTTTTTCAGTCAGGTTGACCGCATACATATCGGCGTGGGTGATGGCGTGGGTGCGGGGATCGCGCTGGATCTCGCGGAACAAGATGACCTGTTCGGAGCCATCGGGTAGCTTGAGGGCAACCAACGAACTAGCACCGGCACGATGAAAAACCTTCTCTAATTCGGCAGCCACAATTGCCAAGGGGAGAGGCTGGAGGCTGTTGCCATAAAGCACGACGGGCGCAATGCCGTCGCGGCGCAAATGCGCAGGCTTGACCTCGGGGGTACGAGCCTGAGCGGTTAGGGTGTATTCAGCAATACTCATATTCCAGACTTTATACCAAAAAAGCCGCCTGGTCAAACCTTTTCTAGGTGACGAGGCGGCGAGTGGGGGTGGCTTGGGATTAGGCGGCGCCCCAGACGGTTTCGAAATCTCCATCAAAAGCCGAGAGGTAGGAGTGGGTATCGAGCACATCGTCGTGAACCACCGGAGAGAAGGCGCAGCGCATAATTGCTTCGGCTGACACCTCTTGCACCGGAATCTTGGTGCCGGATGCAGCCTGATCCAGATCGAGCTGGCGTTGGGCAAAGCCGGGATTGGCTTTTTGAATGTTTGTAGCCAAGCTATCGGAGTAGTTGATCTGGTTGGTGGCAACATCAGAAGGGCGGAGCTCGCCCTGCTCATCAGTCATAGCCACGCTAGCAAAGATGGGGGAGTGGCAACCCGGGCAGCGCATATGCAAGAAGGTGATAGAATCCATCTGACCCAAATAATGAATATCGCTGGGCTGATAGCTGCCGGAACAATGAGGGCAGCGCATAACGCTCTGCAGGTTGCTAACTAGGCGCTCGAACTGATGGTTGCTCATGACTTTTGGTTTTTATTTTGTTTTAAGGAAATTATCATATTATATAACAAAAAGCCCCCTGTGTCAAGTGGGGCTCTGGGAGAGGAAAATTACTGCCGGCTGTTGCGCAAGGCCAGGTATCCAATGACTAGCCCAATGATGGCCAGGGTACCAATTACTAAAATTTTGCCGGTGGTGTTGGAGACGATCGCCAGAAGGCCAAGTAGGGCAGAGAGACCGACCAGAAACAAGACTATACGAGGCTGGGAGATCCCGCTGTCGAGAAGCCTGTGGTGGAGGTGTTTGCGATCGGCAGCAAACGGAGAGCGCCCTTCGGCTAAGCGACGGACCACCGCCCAGAGCAGATCCACCAAGGGGATAGCCAATACCAAAGCAGCGGTCGCCAGCTTGCCCCCGCTGATAATGGCAATGGCAGCGATCATGAATCCTAGGGTATGACTACCGGAGTCGCCCATAAAGAGCTTGGCCGGATGCCAGTTGAGCACAAGAAAGCCCAGGCTGGCTCCCAAGACCACGGCAGCCAAACCGGCGGTCTCGGGCTGGTTGACCATGCTAAGCAAACTGAGCCCGAGCATGGTTAGGCTGGCAACACCGGCTACACTGCTAGCTAGCCCGTCGATGCCGTCGATGAAGTTGAAGGCGTTCACCAACAAGCCAACCCAACCAATAGTAAGTAAGATGTCGATCATGGGCGGGAGTAGGATACTGCCCCCTAGTGGATGGGTGAGGCTGCTGATGGTGATGCCAAATAACACTAAGCAGCTGGCGGCGCATACCTGCCCTGTAAACTTTAATCTGGGGTCGACCCCAACGATATCGTCCAGGAGCCCGATGCCAAAAATTATCGTCAGCCCCAAGCTAAGGCCGATGACTTTGGGGGTGAGGCCACCGAGGATGAGCAACCCCAGCAGGATGATAGCCCACAGAGCTATGCCGCCGATGCGGGGAGTGGGCTGAGCATGAACCCGACGACCACCGACCGGATCAAACAAACGGAGGGCACGAGCCCGGCGCAAGACCAATAGGCTCAAATAGGCGGTAGCAACAGCACTAAGCCCGATGGTGGCCAAAAGGGGCCAGCCAGAGATAGTTATAAAATCGGGGAGATTAAGCATTGATGAGCGATATTAAGAGATAGCGATTGTCGGTGGCGCTAGCTTTGTTGCGCTTTTCGATCCCACACAAACTGCAGCGATGGGTGATAATATACTCTTCACTCATCAGCTCGACCCGCACTGGTGGCATTGCTCCTCCGCACCGACTGGCGCGGTCGCCGGGCACATTGTCGACATGCAGACTATGGAGGCAGGCCGGGCAATGATTGGTATAGCCATCGCCAACTACACTCACCCCGCAATGAATACAGGTAAAGTCTTCGGGCCGGCGAATAAAGTTGGTGGGGGTCATTAGATAGATTATATAGAGTTTAGGGCCAGATGCGCCACGGAGCGATCTGATAATGTTGCCCATCCGTGATTAATTCAAGACTACCGTGTTGATCGGTGCGATAAGTAGTAACCGAGCGCGCCGTAAGACGCTCGAGGATCTCGGGATGAGGATGCCCGTAGCGATTGTCTTGCCCAAGCATGATTACTCCCACCTCGGGGCTCAGTTTGTCGAGAAAAGGCTCGGTGGTTGAGGTTCGGCTCCCGTGATGCCCGACTTTGAGCACTTCGACATCCGGTACTTGGCCCAGCCCAAGCAACGCGGCTTCGGTCGGTGCCCCGGCATCACCAGACAGCCAAAGGTCAAAATCCGCTAAGTTCAACAGTGCAACTACTGACCCTTCGTTGAGGTCGGTAGTGGTGTGACTCGTGGGTGGGTGTACGACTCGCAATATTGAGTCGGGATCGGGTAAGGCTAGCTGCGTGGTGGTGTCTACGATTTGTTGCTTTGTCCCAGCAGCCGCCAAGCGTTCGATCATTTTTTGAAAAATTTCGGAGTCGTGTGGGGTGCCGTTCCACCAAAATTCCCCAACCGAATACTGGCCCAAGACCGCCTCGATGCCACCAATGTGATCGGCATGCGGGTGAGTGGCGACGACCAGGTCGATAGTGCGATCCCAGCTGGGAAGGATTTGCCCGAGCTGGCCAATAATCTCCGAGCCGGGACCACTGTCGATCAAAATCCGATAGTCGGCGGCGGTTCGAACAAAGATAGCGTC
>CAYWVE010000048.1:0-6394 GCA_964461775.1 uncultured Candidatus Saccharibacteria bacterium
AGTTTCATCAAGGCAACGATCGAAAAAGATGCTACCAAGTCTACCGACCAAGCGCTGCTCGAAGTTTACAAAAAATTGCGTCCGGGTGATTTGGCTACCGTCGACAACGCTCGCACTTTATTTATCAATACATTCCAAAACTTCCGCCGCTACGACTTGGGTGCGGTTGGTCGCTACAAGCTCAACAAGCGGCTCAAGCAGTCGCTCAAGATCGATCGCGATCATCGTGTGCTCTCGCGCGAAGATATTATCGCCATTGCCAAAGAAATCATCCGCCTCAACAACGCTGGCGGCTTGGCTGACGATGTAGATCACCTCAAAAATCGCCGTGTCAAAGCAGTAGGCGAGCTCATGCAAAACAAATTCCGTACCGGTTTGCTCCGTGTGGAGCGCATCGTCAAGGATCGTATGAGTGTTTCCGAGATCAGCACCCTGACCCCAGCCCAGCTGATTAACGCCCGTCCTGTCTCCGCGATCATGCAAGAATTCTTTGGCTCTTCTCAGCTGTCCCAGTTTATGGATCAGAACAATCCGCTGGCCGAGCTCGAGCACAAACGCCGCCTCTCGGCCATGGGTCCCGGTGGTTTGAGTCGCGAACGCGCTGGGTTTGATGTTCGCGATGTACACACCAGCCACTACGGCCGTATCTGCCCAATCCAGACTCCAGAAGGTCAAAACATTGGTCTGGTGGGCCACTTGGCCAGCTATGCCAAGGTCAACGACTACGGCTTTGTCGAGACCCCCTACCGCAAGATTCAATCCACTATTCCAAACGACGGCAAGGCTGCAATTGGCCATACTCTGTTCAAAGACGCCATCGACCCCAAGACCAAAGCCGTAGTGGTAGCAGCCGGTACTACTGTCGACGAAAAGGTCGCTGCCAAACTAGCCAAGATCAATGGCCTCGACGAATTGCCAATCAAGACAATGGTCACCAAGGTGATCGAATACCTCGATGCTCATGAAGAAGAAGACCTCACCATCGCTCAGGCTGATATTGCGGTAGATGATTATGGTCATGTATTGGATGCTCAGGTCTCTGCTCGTCAGAGCGGTGAGCCTACTACTGTATCGGTTGGCCGTACTAGCTACGCCGATGTTTCGCCAAAGCAGATCGTAAGTGTGACCACCTCTTTGATTCCATTCGTGGAACACGACGACGCCAAGCGCGCCTTGATGGGTTCCAACATGCAACGCCAGGCCGTACCATTGGTAAATCCTCAATCTCCGATTGTCGGTACAGGTATGGAGGCCGATGCCGCCGTCAACTCCGGATGGGTCATAGTGGCTCCCGATGATGGTGTGGTGAAATATGTCGATGGTAGCCGGATCGAATTCCAGCCCAAAGATAGCAAAAAGAGCATTACCTACACTCTGACCAAGTTTGCTCGCTCCAACCACGAGACCAACCTCAACCAAACTCCATCGGTCCGCACTGGTGATGTGCTGAAAAAAGGCGACCCGATGACCGATGGTCCTGCGATCAAAAATGCCAAGCTGGCTCTGGGCCGCAACCTACTAGTTGCCTTTATGCCCTGGAGCGGTAGCAACTACCAAGATGCCATCGTTATTTCCGATCGTTTGGTCAAGGACGATGTCTTTACTTCTATTCATATCAAACGCGAAGAGATCGATGTCCGCGATACCAAGCTGGGCCCCGAGATCACCACTCGCGATATCCCCAATGTGGGTGAAGATGCCGTAGCCGATCTGGACGAAGAGGGCATGATTCGCATTGGTGCCAAGGTCAAATCCAACGATATTTTGGTGGGTAAGATCACGCCAAAAGGCGAGACCGAGCTGACCGCCGAAGAGCGCTTGTTGCGCGCCATCTTTGGCGAAAAGGTCAAAGATGTCAAAGATACCTCGCTGCGTATGCCGCACGGTGGTTACGGCAAGGTGATTGGCGTCAAAATATTTGATTCCTCCAAGGGCGACAAGCTCGAGGTGGGTGTACTGAAAAAGATCTATGTCTACATCGCCCAGATGCGCAAAATTTCTGTCGGCGACAAGTTGGCCGGTCGTCATGGTAACAAGGGTGTTATCGCCAAGATTGTGCCACAAAACGACATGCCGTTTATGGAAGACGGTACCCCGGTAGACATTGTGCTAAACCCACTTGGTGTTATCTCGCGTATGAACCTGGGGCAGATCCTCGAAACTCACTTGGGATGGGCCGCTGGCAAGCTCGGCTTCAACGCCGTCAACCCAGTGTTTGAAGGCATCGACATTCCCGGCATTGCCAGCGAGCTCGCCGCCGCCGAGCTGCCAGAAAACGGCAAAACCCAGCTCTTCGATGGTCGTACCGGTGAAGCCTTTGGCCAGCCTACTACCGTTGGTGTTATCTACATGCTCAAGCTGGCTCACATGGTAGACGACAAGATCCACGCTCGCTCGATTGGCCCGTACGCTCTGGTAACCCAGCAGCCATTGGGTGGTAAGGCGCAGCTTGGAGGACAGCGATTTGGGGAAATGGAAGTCTGGGCTCTGGAAGGCTACGGTGCTGCTCATACTTTGGAGGAGATGCTCACGATCAAATCCGACGATGTCCAAGGCCGTGCTCGTACTTACGAAGCTATTATTCGCGGCGAAACTATTCAAAAACCTCAAACCCCCGAAGCCTTCAATGTCATGGTCAAAGAATTGCAAGGTTTGGGCTTGAATGTCGAAGTGGTTAGCGATCTCGATCAGCTCAACACGCCAATTGGCGACAGCCATGCCAATGCGGCGATCAAGACAGCCAAAGCTCCCAAATATAAGTCCGAATTTAATTAGCCGAATATGAGAGAGACCACCGAAGACATCATCAAAGATTTGTTGGCCGTTCGTATCGGCGTTGCTTCGCCTGAGCAAATTTCCGAATGGTCCTACGGCGAAATCACCAAGCCAGAGACCATCAACTACCGTACTCTGCGTCCCGAAAAGGATGGTTTGTTCGACGAGCGTATCTTTGGCCCCACCAAAGATTGGGAGTGTTATTGCGGCAAGTACAAGAAAATCCGCTACAAGGGGATCGTCTGCGACAAGTGTGGCGTAGAGGTTACTCGCTCGGCCGTTCGTCGTGAACGCATGGGCCACATTCAGCTATCTGCCCCTGTTAGCCACATTTGGTATTTGCGCGGTACTCCGTCACGCCTTGGCTTGGCACTCAATGTTCCTGCCCGGCGTTTGGAACAGGTAATTTATTTTGCCGCTTACATTATTACTAGTGTCGACGAAGAGGCACGCATCCAGGCTCAAAGTCAGCTCGATCAAGAATACAAGGCTCACATCGCCAAGCTCAAAAACGATCAAAAGCAAGAGGCTATGAGCATGGAAGAGCTCGAAGAAAAGCTGGAACGCCTCAAAGGCGCCTACCAGACCGCCGGTGCCGAGCTGAAGGATCTAAAGCTCAAGAAAGTACTTACCGAAACCGAATTTCGCAACCTTTCGCTAAAGTACGGCCAGGTTTTCCGGGCTGGGATCGGCGCCGAAGCCGTCTTCCAGCTGGTGAAGGATCTGGATCTGGCTGCCGAAGTAGAAACAGCTCGCCAGCAGCTTTCTGAAGCTGTGGGTCAAAAATACAAGCGGATCCAAAAGCGCTTGCGCTTACTCGAAGGCGTGGTAAAGGCTGCTATTCATCCAAGCTGGATGTTTATCACCACCTTGCCTGTGATCCCACCCGATCTGCGCCCAATGGTCCAGCTCGATGGTGGTCGGTTTGCTACTTCTGACCTCAACGATTTGTATCGTCGGGTTATCAACCGCAACAATCGACTCAAAAAACTGCTCGAAATCGGAGCACCCGAGGTAATTACTCGCAACGAAAAGCGCATGCTGCAAGAAGCAGTAGATGCTTTGTTTGATATTACAGCCCGCGAAACCTCTACCTCCGCTGCTGGCAAGAGACAGCTCAAATCTTTGTCTGACATGCTCAAGGGTAAGCAGGGTCGCTTCCGCCAAAACCTTTTGGGCAAACGCGTCGACTACTCTGGTCGTTCGGTAATCGTAGTAGGGCCAACCCTCAAGCTGCACGAATGTGGCATCCCCAAGGCAATTGCTCTGGAGCTCTTCAAGCCGTTTGTTATCTCTCGCCTGATGCGCGATGGGATTGTGCACAATGTCAAAACCGCCGGTAAGATGGTAGAAAAAGAAGCCAACGAAGTGTGGGATGCACTCGACGAAGTGATCGACCACTACTTTGTATTGCTCAACCGTGCCCCAACCTTGCACCGTTTGGGTATTCAGGCCTTTAAGCCGGTCTTGGTCGAGGGTAATGCTATTCAGCTGCACCCGCTGACCTGTACTGCGTTCAACGCCGACTTCGATGGTGACCAGATGGCCATCCATTTGCCATTGTCTGAGCAGGCTCAGGCCGAGGCGCAAAACATCATGCTCTCGAGCAACAACCTGCTCAAGCCAGCTACAGGTGAGCCTATTGTTTTGGCTGACCAAGACATGATTTTGGGCTGCTACTACCTGACTCTGGCCGAAGAGCCTACCGATAAGCCAAAAATCTTTGGCGATCTCGACGAAGCCCAGCGCGCTGAGGCTGCCGGCTCGATCGCCCTGCATACAATTATCAAAGTACCAGTCGATGGCACTCTGACCGATACTACCCTGGGCCGCCTGATCTTCAACAACGCCATGCCCGAGGAATATCCATACTTCAACGCTGTTGCGGACAAAAAGGTGCTCAAGCGCTTGGTCAACGACTGCTACATGCTGTTGGGTCAACCCCGCACTGTGCGCTTGGTCAACGACATCAAAGATCTTGGTTTCCAGTACGCTACTCGCTCTGGTGCTACCTTCTCGGCTGCCGATCTAGAGATCCCGGGCGAAAAGGTGAGCATGATCTCTGGTGCCGACGAACAAGTAAACCTGATCAAAACTCAATTCAAAGAAGGTCTTATCACTGCTAGCGAACGGCGTCGTATCGTCATCGGCTTGTGGGAAAAGACCAAGAAAGAAATCGAACAACTCCTCAAGAGCTCCGTCTCGCGCAATCCATTTGTGGCTACATCTATGATGGTTACCTCGGGTGCTCGTGGTAGCTTAGAGCAGTTCAACCAGATGGTTGGTATGGTTGGTGTCAAAATCAACGCTGCTGGTGAAGCTATCGAGCTACCTGTCAAATCCAACTACAAAGAAGGTCTGCACTCTCTCGAATACTTCCTTTCTACTCATGGTGCTCGTAAGGGTCTCTCCGATACTGCCTTGCGTACTTCTGATGCGGGTTACCTAACCCGTCGTCTGGTCGATGTCTGCCAAGACATCGTCGTCTCCATGGAAGATTGTGGTACTACCGCCGGACACATCCTCTACCGCAACGCCGAAGAGCTGTTGGGTGATCCATTTGTAAAGCGGATCGAAGGTCGCTTCTTGGCTACCGATGTAAAGTCGGGCAATACAGTTGTAGCCAAAGCCAACGACTACATCACCGAAGAAATCGCTCAAGCGATCGATGCTACCGGCATGGAAACTCTCTTGGTTCGTTCCATGATTGGCTGCGAAGCCGAATGGGGGATCTGCCAAAAATGTTATGGTACCGATCTAGCGCGCGGTAGCTTGGTTGTCATCGGCGAAGCCGTAGGTATCGTGGCTGCTCAGAGTATTGGTGAGCCTGGTACCCAGCTGACTATGCGTACATTCCACACTGGAGGTGTAGCCTCTACCGCCGACATTACCCAGGGTTTGCCTCGGGTAGAAGAGCTGTTTGAGGCCCGCAATCCAAAGGCCGAAGCTATTTTGGCCCCAGTGGCTGGTGAGATCGCAATTCTCGAAGTGGGCAACAAAAAGATGTTGCGCCTGGAGGGAGACGAATCTGCCATCACCGATTTCAAGATTGGCAAAGACGATGAAGTAAAAGTAGAGCACGAAGCCAAGGTCAAAAAAGGCGCAACTCTGCTCACTACTAAATCCGGCGAAGATATTCCCGCTCCTGGTGCTGGCCAAGTATTTATCGAAGGCAAAAAACTAGTCTTGCACTACACTCGCAAAAAAGTTTACGAATACCAGCTCACTCCTCGTACCTTCTTGCGCGTTGCAGAAGGCGACAAGGTCGAGCTTGCTACACAGCTGACCGAAGGCCAGCTCAATCTAAAAACTCTCATGGATCTCAAGGGTGTCGAAGCCACTCAGCGCTATGTCATCGACGAAATCCAGAAGATCTACAACCTACAGGGTCAAAACATTAACGATAAACACATCGAAGCCGTTGTTCGTCAGATGATGGCTCGCGTCCGCGTAGAAGAAGCTGGCGATAGCGATCTGCCTTCGGGCGAGGTCGTCGATCGTCTGCGCTTCGAGCGCGTAGCCGCCGCCATGGTCAAAGCGGGCAAGACCCCACCTACCGGCACTCGCCTCTTGCTGGGTGTTTCCAAGGCTGCCCTGGCTACCGACAGCTTCCTCTCGG
>CAYWVE010000049.1:0-12660 GCA_964461775.1 uncultured Candidatus Saccharibacteria bacterium
GCGAGATAGCCAGCTGTATCAGCTGGGCAAAGATTGGGGACAAGAGAAGCAGCACCAATCCGACAATCGCCAGTACATTGCCCTTACTCGAATCGTTATCGCCCGAGCGAAACATATTGGTACGGATAATCCAATCGCTAATCAGGGTAATAGTCCCCACCAGAGTAACGACCACCGTAGAGAGCAGGATATCGTAGTTTTTGACATGAGCGAGCTCATGAGCGATCACGCCCTCGAGTTCGGCTTTGTCCAGGGCCTGCAACAAGCCGGTGGTGACGGCCACGGTAGCATGTTTGGGGTTGCGGCCGGTAGCAAAGGCGTTGAGCGAGCTATCTGGGATAACGAAGATCTTGGGAGTGGGTAGCCCGGCAGTAATGCTGAGATTTTCGACCATATTGATCAGTTGGCGCTCTTCTATCCCCTTGGCGTCGGCAGCGGGGCGAGCCCCGACGCTAGCGAGGGCTATCCGGTCGCTAAAAAAGTAGCTAAACCAGTTCATACCCACGCTAAAGATGACGGCAAACCACAAAATACTGGGGTCTTCGTAGTAATACGACAAAAACCAGCCGATCCCGGCAATGACAGCAAAGAAGACGGCCATCAGTAAAATAGTGTGCCCCCGATTGGCAGAGATTTGTTTGTACATAGCAAAATTATTATACCAGCTTATAAAAATAACCCGCTTTCCGATTTGGAAGCGGGTTTCTGGTCACCGTTCGCAACGCAGGAGCAATGGGTCTCAATCATTCCCGCAGGACAAACACCCAAGGATCCCCAGGATTGAACTTGTCCCAAGGACTAGCCGAGGCCAAAGTGATCCAGCGATCGCCATCGTCCTGCAACATGCGGAATACGCGCTGACCACTGCCATCGGGAGAACCCCCAAGTGCTTCTGATGCCACGAGAATGTTCTCGCCATCGGGCTGATTCCGATACTCCAAGCACAGCGAAGGACCCGTCTCGCAAGGGCATACCGCAATGCGTGATCCTCCAAGGTTGAGCACCCGATTAATAAACTCCTCCCTTGAAACATCACGCTGAAAACCTACATCGCTAGGCGAGATAAGCACTAGCTTTATAGGCCCAAGGTTTGGGATTGTCTTATCCCTAAAGAAAGAATGCCTCTCGATAATCTGCTTGGCACCGCCGCCAATGCAGACTCCTTTCTGATAGAGCTCCGATATGTAGCTGCCACCGGAGTGGCGGTTTTCCAAGGATCTCCAGACAGTAATTTGCTGGATAAACTGCCGACCACGCTGTTCCGCTGCCAACTCGTCCAAAAGTTCCCATAGCCTCTCGTGCACATCAGGGTGGCTTTTGGCCAGTTCGGCCTTTTCAGTGCCGCCGGGGTAGCTGCTAGAAATATACTCAACCATACAGCCGAGCTGACAACACGGGCCGGCACTGACGGTTGAAGTATGCTGACTGTCCATCAGATAGCTCCTTTTTACCTTGTTAAGGTGTTTGATGGGTGGTTTCCCTAAAAAATTATAGGGTCCATCGAATATACTGGTTATATAACAAAATCTGCTCCTAGTCTATGTTTCAGACTTGGAGCAGCAATGAGGGTGTAGATTTTTACTCGTGCCTCTTAGCAATGTCGATAATGTCACCCTCTTGGAAGAGGATCTGCTTGAGCTTGTCGCGCCAGGCGGGGACGCGGCGAGTGAGCCATTCTAGATCGATGGCAAAGTGCTCAAACTCTTCGTGCTGCGCATGCTCCAGGATCTTCCTCACCTCTTCATCTTTGGTTACGGCCATACGCTGCTGGTACCAGTTGATGGCTTCGGCTTCTTCGATGAGCGAAATTGCAATCCGCGCAAAGTTGCGTGTGTTTTCGTCGAGCTCTTCGACTGGTTCGTGGTATTGTTCAAAACCCATGGAGTAAATTAAAAATTATAAATTATAAATGATTGTCATTGCGCCTGCCTGCCGGAGGTAGGAGGAGCGAACCCGAGCGACGAAGCAATCTCCGTCCCGCACCTGTCATTCCCGCGGAGGCGGGAATCCAGAAAGCAAAAGAAAACTAGATCCCCAATGTCGGAACGCTATTGCTTCCGGCTTGAGGAAACGAGCGTTTCTAATTTGTAATTCTTTAGAACTTTACCTCTGGGACTTCGCGCTCCTTGATATCTTCGAGCTCAAAGAGTGGACGAGTACCAAACTTGAAATAGTTGGCGATGAAGCTAGTAGGCACAGTTTCGCGGCGAGTGTTGTAATCCCGCACATTGGTGTTGTAAAAACGGCGCGAAGACATGATCTTGTTTTCGGTGTCGGCCAACTCTTCCTGCAGTGCCAAAAAGTTTTGGTTGGACTTGAGGTCGGGATAAGCCTCAGCTACTGCAAACAATGAACGCAGTGTGTTGGTAAGCATGTTTTCGGCTTCGGCCTTGGCGGCAATATCGCTACTACCAGCAGACACAGCCTGGCTACGAGCCTGAGTAACCCGCTCGAAAACTTCCCGCTCTTGGGCGGCATAACCCTTGACCGTTTCGATCAGGTTGGGGATGAGGTCGTGCCGACGCTTGAGCTGTACATCGATATCGCTGGCTGCTTCGTCGACGCGATTTTTGAGCACCACCAGACCGTTGTACATCACTACAACAATACCGATGAGCACTACGATTAAAATAAGGAGAAGAGTCATGATTTGGCTTGAATAAAGCTAACTATTACCCAGAGAGCATACCACGATCACCTATGGCTTCACAACGCCGAAGGCCAAGGGGAGGATCAGATTTTTTTGGAGCTCGCTCCAGGTCAGAGCTCGGCCCCATTCATTCTTCCACCAGCCGTTCCTGCGCCAGGCCGAGTCGGTGGCAGAGTGATTGATGATAATAAAGTCTTCTCCCAGGATCCGACGAAAGGTAGAGTTGGCGCGGCGCTGGTGGTACGGCGAGGTGACCAAGATGATCGAGTCGATGCCGTGCTCCTCCATCAGGTCGCGGACATATTTGGCGTTGCCAAAGGTATCCTGAGCCTGGTCTTCGACCAAGATCTGATCCTCGGTGACCCCCATACCAATGGCAATCTGCTGCATGATGGCAGCGTTGGATACACCCTGGTCTCTGGCAGCTCCAGAAAAGATCAGTAGGGGAGCCCACCCGGCCTGATACAGCTCCACCGCCTCTTTGGTCCGCTCGTCGGTTTCTCCCCCACTAATTGCCACAATCGCATCGGCTTGAGCCAGCGGGCTCTGCGGAGCCAAATAAAATCCCACACCCAGCGTAGCAGCTAGGATAATTGCCCCGATAAAAATAATAATCGCCAACAACCATTTCATATTTGTAATTATAAAGCGCAATCACTAATTACCAATGATCAAATATAAACCACAAAACACAGAGTGGTTTGATAACTGCAGGTATTGTAGTTACGGCAACTTCAACTCTTGGCCGACGGTCAGGCTGTAAGGCGCTTGCAGATTGTTGAGCTCTGCTAGCTGCTGCCACTCAATGCCCAGAGCAGCTGCGATGCTCGAGATAGTATCGCCACTCTCCACCGCATAAGTACCAGAGCTGCGCAAGATAATACTGTCGTCTACCGCTTCCTCTTCGGCTGCTGGCAGATCCTCTACTTCGCTCTCGGTTTGCTCGCCGGGGTTGATGATACCAACCGGCTTTACAAACAAAGTAAACAGCATCCCGCGAAAAGCGAATACCAAGAAAACCAAACTCAACAGTACGGAGTAAAGGATGATAGTGGAAAATGGATCTTCGCGAAAACGACGCTTGATGTGCGATCCGTATCTGCGAGCCCTGTTTGTGATTCTCCGGCGCAATCTAGCCATATACAGAGATTATAGCAAGGTTGTGGGTAAGTTGGATATTGTCCAATTCGAACCACAAGGTAGGCTAAATCAAAAAAAAGAGGCCCCGCGCTCGTGGCGCGGGGCCTTACTGGAAGGTATCAGCCAAATCTCAGATCTGGGATTCCCGGGCTGCTCGGATTGTCTCTATGGTCTGCTGCTCGTCCTCGGTGCAGACAAGACCAGCTGCTGTAGCGCGATCCACCAAAGAGAGCAGGAACGGAATCCATGCGATGCGATTAGGGTCACCTTCTAATGCCCTCCAGACCAGCGCTCGCTCTGTACTGATCTCTTCGCTGATGGTGGCAAGTGGTCGCCAAATCTTCCGTAGCCGATCTCGGCCGATGCCGCGCAGCTTGGCCAGTGCCTTCAGCTCTCCAAACAGCTCTGCGCACATTCTGGCCAATAGATCGAGCTCTGCCTTCCTGCCTCGAGCCAGCTCCAGATTGACCGGCAGGTTGTCTTCGCCATAAATGCGCTGGTACCTCGCACTCACTTGCTCAGTTGCCCTGCGCATTAGCGCATTTACCTCTTCGAGCCCTGTACGGTAGTTCGTGCTGGATATGTGTTGCGGGCCGCCAAACCCCGAGATCGAGCCGCGAGCACCGATCCAGCGCTCGATGTAGCTGATTTCGGCACGGTAAAAACCGAGCGATCCCATCGCCCGACTTCTCCACCTGGTAAAGTCTTTCGGGCTTGCAAAATCAGCCCCACTCCCATACTGCAACTGAGCTTCGATCGACTGCACCTTCACCTCTATTTCATGAAGTCGACCCAGCGCCTCCCCTTCGGACGGTGGAGGATTGTGATAGCCAAAACCCGGCCTATCGCGCTTCTTGTTAAGTGACACTTCAGCACACTCCTGTGATGAATTTGATACGGGGTAACCGGCAAGTTGCCCCGTCAGCAAGATGCCACAAAGCTATATCGATTGCAACAGAAATATCGGATGCCACTTCTCAGCAGTGCTCACCCCAAAGAAAATGAATACCCGCCTAGCGGCGGGCCCTGTTTGTGATACGACGACGCAGTCTGGGTGTATAGAGATTATAGCAGGAGGGGTAATTTTAGCGAGAAACCATCGCTCATCACAATCACTAGTACAAGCAATCTTAATCGCCCCCATAGCACCCGAGGCAAGCAATGGACTATTGGTAAGTTCGAATCTTGGCTTCACCTGTACGGGAAACCCGAGCGTATTTTGAGCGAGATCCGGCAACTGACCGACCACTCACGCTCGGGTTACGGAGTGCTGGATGGTTATTTGTAAAATAATTCATGGTGGCGAAGCTCTTTCTTTATATCTAAATAATTAGGAAGAGCCTTCTCCACAAGCGCCCAGAATTTTCTTGAATGATTAAATTCCTTCAAATGACACATTTCATGCACAATGATGTAATCCTGATGCTTCTGTGGCAAAAATACAATTTTGTAATTTAAGTTTAGATTCTGCTTGCAGGAGCAACTACCCCAACGAGTCTTCTGATTTTTTATAAAAATCTTATTGAATGAAAAGCCGTAAACTTTGTTATAAAATCTAACCCTTTCGCGCACGAGAGCGAGGGCTTTGTCCTTGTTTTCCAAATAATCCTTGTGTGAGAAGGTGCGAATTGATCTACTGTCAACGCTTTTAAAAAATCTAATCTTACCCATCACCCACTGCTTTTTGTCCGCAATAAATCTATCAATCAGTGATTGCGAGACCCCTAAGGGGCTCGTGATCACAACACTGCCATCACAATACACAGCGAGACGCATTCTCTTTGCTCGTTTGCTAGTTTTGATTTTATACAAAACCTTGTCCCCCATAACTCCTAGAATTTTTTAGTGATGATGTCCACCAGTCGATTCAGGAATTTCGGAAAGTCTTTAACTGTAAGTCGCCCCTTGTAATCGCGGAGAATCAGCTCCTGCAAGGTTTGTTTTATATCCTTCACAAACGCATCTCGCTTCGAGGATTCCTGCCATCCGCTATCTAGATCATCCTCAATACGGATTCGAAGCTCTTTTACAAATTCCTTAATCAATTCATCCTTACCCTCGTCTACAAATTCTTGCGATATGACATACAGGGCGTACTCCTTCAAATCAAGCCCTAAATCTTTTGCCTCGTCTCCTTTCGTCTTGATATCGCTCATCAACTCCTCATATCGGCGAATCCGCTCTGCGAGGTCGATTTGATTTTGTTCAAACTCGCGACGAATAGCCGTTAGCCGTTCGCTAAACTTCTGATACGCAGGATTTTCGTCTAGATTGATGGAGATTTCCTGCTTGAGCATCTTCTCAAGGTTGAGTGCCTTTTCTTCCTCATCCATCCCTTTAAGTCGTTCAAGCGTGTACAAATCGTTCACCCTAAGCTCGCGGAAATTCTTGGTGATTCCTTGGTAGTCGATGATATTACTCTTTTGGATAAGCTCCCGGACCTTTTCGCCATACTCTTCCAGCAAATATCTATCATCCTCGCTTCGAAACTCCTTTAAGAATGCTAGATAGAAACTCGTTACCCACTCAAATGGGCGGATATACTGCTTCAAGAATGGATCAGGTGAAAGAAATTCGAACAAGTTTTTGAGCTTCATGTACTGCTCGACAAAGTATTTTTGCTTGTCTTGATTATCGATGAAGATTTTCAGGCATCGGCGCAGACTGTCCATTGATGGGTCTTCAATGTTCACACCAGTGAATATCTTCATTACATCATTTAACACATCAACGAAGCGCTCTTTTACTCGCTCTATATCAATCATCGCGGAATCAACAACATCCTCGTCAAAATCAAGCGCATCATACAGATTGCGGGTGATACCGTAATAGTCAATGATTTTCCCCGCCTCCTTATTTTTATAGACACGATTCGTACGAGCAATCGCTTGCAGGAGGTTGTGGTCGCGAAGTGGCTTATCGAGATACATCGCTTGTTCAATAGGTGCATCAAAGCCAGTGAGCAACATATCGCACACTAAAAGGAATTTGAGAGATGATTTCGGGTCTTTGAATTTCTCAATAATCTGCTCCCGTTCACGCTTGCTTGTGTTGTATACCTTCAGATCATCCGCATCGCTGTTTGGATCTCCGGGTGAATACACCACAGCCGACCACTCGGGAGGCACGAGCTTATCAAGGAGTTTTTTGTAGGTCGCTACTGCTTCGCGGTCATACGCTACTATTTGCCCCTTAAAGCCGTTTGGCTCTACATAGAGCCTGTAATGCTCTACGATATCCCGTGCGACGGCTTCCATACGCTTGGGAAGCTTTACGAGCGCCGCCTTCTTGCCATATTTCTTTACCAGCTCGGTCTTTTGCTTATCCGACAAATCTCCAGCAATTTCTTCAAACTGCTGATCAAGTTTTTCCTCGTCAATAGAAAACTTGGAGAGTCGCGCTTCGTATGTGACAGGAATAGTTGCCCCATCATCAATAGCTTGCTGAATAGAGTAATAGTCGAGATATCGCTTTCCATCGCCTTCATAATTTCGGAAAGTATTTGTATGCGTTTTATCCACCGGCGTTCCAGTAAATCCAAAGAAAAACGCTTTTTTGAATGCGTTTCTCATGTTGATACCCGACACGCCTTCGTCTCCTCGGTGTGCTTCGTCAGAAAGTACGATCACATTTTCATCAAGATTCTCCACCTTGTCGCCAAGCTCAGAAAACTTCTGAATGGTCGTGATGAAAATGCCTTTCTCTGGTGACTGTACTTTCTCCTCCAAATCTTTGCGAGAAGTCACACGAACGATATTTTTTCCGCCCGCATTTATAAATGTCTCAAATATCTGGTCGTCTAAGTCCACACGATCAACCAAAATAAACACTTTCGGGTTCGCAAGCTGTTTATTGAAGCGTAGTTTCCACGCGGTGAAGTACATCGTAAGCGTCTTACCGGATCCTTGTGTGTGCCAAATAAGCCCTTGTCGCTTTTCCTTCGTCACTACACGCTCCACGATCTTGTTCGTTGCGCGCATTTGCTGGTAGCGGGCAATTTTCTTGACCAGTTTTTCTTTCTCTTTTTCAAACAAAATAAAGTTCTGTACTATATCTAGAAAGTTCTCCTTAGATAGGAGTGAAAAAAACGACATCTCGAGCTCTCCTCCAAGCTCTTTTTCCATAGCTTCGTCGCGCCACTGGAGGAAGTACTGCTTCGGCGCACCTGTAGCACCGTAGACCGTTTTTAGTCCATCGCTCGCAATGTTGAAACAGTTTGGAACAAACAGCTTGTGAGCGACTTTTTCGTATCGCTTTATCTGATCAATTCCATTCTTAAAGCTCACGCCTTCCGAAGCAGTCGGGCTCTTTGCCTCGATATCCACAAGCGGAAGTCCGTTTACAAAGATCATAATGTCCGGACGGATGTTTTCCGTATCGCCCTCAAAGTAGAATTGATTGGTAACGACAAATTGATTGTTCTCGGGTGTATCAAAATCGAGCAGTTTATAGTCATACTTCTTGCCTGTTGCAGAGTTCTTGAAGTTGATGCCGTCGCGGAGCGCCTTCAAAAAATCCTCGTTATTATCAATCTTTCGCACTTCTCGGATGATATTCTTGATCTCGCCTTCGCTTGCACTGGGGTTGAGTGCGCCTACGGCGCGCTCCAATAGTGGGATAATTATGTATTCGCTCTCCAAATCACGAAGCTTGGCAAACTCCTCCGGCTTTATGTATGTAAAACCGAGTTTATCTTTAATAAACTTGATGATGTAGTTTTCTACTGTGACTTGTTCGTTGAATTTCATAGCTACTCTTTCAGCTTTTCTGGTCTTTTTAGTCCTCTTGTCTCTTCGGATTTCAACTTTCTCTCCACTTTCTTGATATCTTCCGCGGCGGGTAACGACTCTGGTTTAATTCCACGCTCGAGTAGGATCTTTCTGACACTTCGATTGTTTATGATATGTTCTTCCGAAATTGATTGCTCCGAATGCATACCCTTTTCCTTAGAATTAAAGATGGTGATTTCTGTAGCGAAGTCTTTTGCTTTAAGTAAAATAGTTGGCTGAAAGTCTGCCAACGCCCGACTTCCGGGCACACCAAGTCGATCCTTCATCTCTTGTGTTGTGTATCCAAAAAGTGCCTTATCTCCTTTGCTTCGAATGAGACCGAAATTTTTATCGCTTCCCGTCTGTTCAAAAATGATACCTGAAAGCTTTTTCTCGGTCTCTGTAAGTTTATAGCGGGCAACTAGCCTTTCAGAGTCTTGTATGCGCTTTTCAATTACTTCAAACTTTCGGGTCTGTACGGCAAAATAATTCTGCGCAAAAGCGATTTGTTCCTTTTTAGGATCACCGTTTTGAGCGATTAAATAGCAAGCGTATCGGGTCAGCATAATATCTGTCACTTCTCTTTGTGCGCCCTTGCCAAGACTTATCATTTTCCCGGCGTCGGCAAAATGATCCAACACCTTGTGACCTGTGTTTTGGCAGGCGATTTTAGCCTTGGAAATAACACCCAAAAAATTGTCCCACTTGTCATACCCTAGGAGTTGTTGCAAATCGCGGGCAAGCCAGAATTCCACGCCATTGTCAGTCTTATTGGCGTATGATTCAAAGTTATTCGTAAGTGATTGTATGATTTCTTTTTCCATAATTATTTCTTCTTAGGTTTCCTGATGATTGGATCTAAGTTGTTTTTCTTCCTTCTGTCAGGATTTGATTGCAAGAACTTTTCTTGCCCTTTTCTTTTTACAGTGTGATAGCCTGGTAAATCTCCTACATCAGCCTTTTTGATCAATTCTTTATTCTTCTTTTCTGTTAGATTTTTTAAATCTATAGATTTAACATTCTTACCGGTGTTGGTTTCTTGAATTGTTTTATGTGTTTTCCTCTTCATGATTATGATTATTAGTTATTAATTGTTCTAACCCTTCCACTCAATAGATCCTGCATCAGACCCTTTTTGAGGAGGATAAGTTTTTCTTTTAATTTCTTATTAACCGAAATCTTTTCATCGACAGATGAAAGAATTTCAATAAACTTCTGCTGTTCTGATAGTTTGGGCACGGGGATTACCATTCCCGCGTATTCGTTTCCATTTATACCGGGCTGACCGCTCCTTGTGGACATAACACGAACCCAATTCCAATATATTGGAGTCTGAACAAAATAAGAAAGATACTTGGCAAGTAATTTCTCTTCATTTGTTCGCACCCTAATTAAGAATCCAGCGAATACAAGGTTGCCGTCATCAGGATTATAGAGATATGTTTTACCAACACTCGCCCCAGTTCTAGCAAAAAGCAAATCGCCCTCTTGAAGAAGATAATTTACAGAACCTTTATGATCTACAGACTTTTTATTTTCTGAAATAAATTTACCATCGTCAGCTATATCGGTAATGCGAATATAGGTGGGAAGCTCTTCCGTATAATCTACCCCTGCAGCATTTATACCGTAATCCGGATTGCGGTATAAATAAGAGCCTATCTCACCGACTTCCCACCCCTCCGGGATCTGTCCGATTTTTGTTTCTTTAAATTTCATATGCCCAATCCCGCGAGTAAAGAGCTGTTGCATCAATCCGCGCTTGAGTTTTTCTGTCGCTTCTATCACTTCCTGCGTTTTTGTGATATCCTCATCCACCGTCCCCAAAATCTCCGAAATCTTTTGCTGCTCTTTGATTGGAGGGAGAAGAATATCTACATCTTTAAGCTGTTTAAAATCAAAGTGGGGAATTGCACCACCTTTGCGAAATCGTGGTTTTGTAAAATCTAAATGAGAAAAAAGAACCTCAAGGTAATCATTGGAAATTACGCTTGGCGATTGCGAGGAAATCTTTAAAAAAGTAGACGACACTAGCCCGTGGTATCCGCGATACATTCTTCCACTGCCTGATCCGTCAGCAATAACCAAAAGGTCATCTTTATCTGCAATTACCCCATCACTTTCATGCGCATATTTAAACTCGGCGCCATCTAGATGTTTGATTGAGAGATACGGCACTGAATTTTCATCAGCGACTTCGTAGATTTTCTTTGGCAACTTACCCTTTGAGATAGCGAGAAAATGCCCAAGGCTTTTTTCTTGCCATCCATTCGGAATATTCTGTTGCGCAATATTAGCTCTCATTCTCGTTTTCTTTTAGAATTGTCTTCTTCCCGGAAAGCAATTTGTCCCAAAAGGGATGTTTATCCCCTTCGTTACTCAAGAAGTTACCGGAATTTTCCTTTATTGCCTCCAGCAAATTCTCCATATGCTTTTTAAGTAAAGTTTTTTCGGTACTCTCTCCCTCCAATTCTTCAACATGTTCTTTATAGCCAACATAAGCACGAGCCATTACTTCCTTATGTTTATATGACTCTTCAAGCTTTCTGTTTTCAGCTCGTCTGTTACCAATAAAAATCAACAACCAGATTGCAAAAAGCAAAAAAGGTGATTTGTGTAGTAAGTTCAAAAGACTCTCAGTGAAATTCAGACTGGGTTCCTTAATCCATGCAAAAATTCCATAATTTACCGAGAGGGCGATAGCGACTATCATAAACGAAACAGTCCAGATCTTTTCTGATTTCGCATAATCAGACACTTTATCGCTGAACACTTTTGCAAGGCCAGCACTTGTTGCCCCGGGCAATAGAGACTCTATCTTTTGAAAAAGATTCTCGTATTTAGTAGTATAGTCTTCTAGTTCAGATTTTAGTCCACCAGCGACACTACCATCAGATTTTTCTTCACCAAATACTTTGATGTAAAAAGAATCAAATTGATCTTTATTTTCTCCTGTCTCTTCTAATAGCTGTTGTGCATCATCTAGAAACTGTTCCAGTCTTGATTCGATAGAACCCTCCGGCGCTCCATCGCCAAACACACTTTTGTGCATTTCTAAAATTTGAGCAACTTTTTCGCGCGTTTGATTCTCGAGTTCGACAAATCTACCCTCTAATTCTGAAATTTTATCTTTTACAGGAGGAGTCTCAGCATTACCTATAAGTAACTCGTTATGATAATCTTCTAATTCTTTTCTTGTATTTCGAATTGAAGGGAAGATATCATCGACCAAAGATAGTCTAATTGCTTCCAATTCCTCCCAGGTCTTTTGTGCTTGTTTACGCTTTGCCATAAATTTAATATTTCAATTCTTTTAGATACATCTCTACCTTCTTATCAATCGCTTCGCGATTTTTCTCAATTTCTTTCACTTCGCTCCATGTCGTTTTTACATCCACCAACTCCTCATCTTCGCCATTCTCCACATAGCGGCGTACATTGAGGTTGAATTCATTTTTCTCCAACTCCTTTACATCCACCACGCGAGCATATTTTTCAATATCTCGATAGCTCTCAAACGCTGATGCTATTTTCCCAATATCTGCTTTGCGTAGGCGGTTCTGATTTTTACCTGCCTCGTAGTCCTGCTCGGCATCAATGATGAGGATTTTGTTCTTGTGATTCTCCGGCTTGTTTTTGTTAAAAATCACAATTGCTGCTGGAATACCCGTCCCGTAGAAAAGCTTTGCAGGGAGAGCAATAATGGCTTCAATCAGATCATTCTTGATTAGTGCTTCACGAATACGACCCTCTGCCCCACCGCGGAAAAGCACGCCGTGTGGTAAAACGATTCCAGCGCGTCCGTTTTCGTTCATTGATTTCACCATGTGAAGCACGAAGGCGTAGTCGGCTTTCTTTGCAGGAGGCATTTCGTAGCCGGCGACTCGTCTGTATTTATCATGCTTGAAAATCTCATACTCCCACTCGTTGATTGAGTAAGGCGGATTTGCTACGCAGATGTCGAATGTTTTGAGCGAACCGTCGGGATTAAGGAACTTTGGATCCGCGAGCGTGTCTCCACGCTGAATGTCTGCGCTATCAAGTCCGTGGAGAAACATATTGATTTTTGCAATCGCATATGTCCCGATGTTTATTTCTTGT
>CAYWVE010000050.1:0-6746 GCA_964461775.1 uncultured Candidatus Saccharibacteria bacterium
AACTCTCGATGGCATCACCTTTGGTAGAGGAGAGCTCAACCCAAATCAAGCCACCCACCTGGAACGCCTGCTGGCCGCCAGCGATCCCGACCTAGATGACCCCCAGCCAACCATCATGGCTCGCGGCGATGATGACGAGGAAGAAGGCAACGGCCACCCTCTCACCGTTGATCCTGAAAAAGTCGACGATCACCCACTAACGGTCGATCCCGATGAGGTGGACGAACATCCCCTAACCAGCGACTCCGACGACGAGGGCTAAACGCCCTGCCTGCACCTTTGTCCCTTACCCCCGACATCCCTCTCATTAACCACAAGCCCGAGCTCATCACTCGGGCCTTTTCATTAGCTGCACTCACCCTCTGTCACTCAGAACAACGACGAGAGGTCTTGTCTCTCCGAGCCTGCCTGCCGGTAGGCAGGCTCAGGGAAACAATACTCTTGAATTTTCTTTTCTGGATTCCCGCCTTCGCGGGAACGACAATACAAAAAGAGCGGCCCCTCGGCCGCATCCCTTCACTAAGCCACTAGGATACTAGACCACCGAGTAATCCCGTTCCCCCTCACTTTTTACCGATAAAACACCTTCTTCCCAATCCGCAAATCCACATACTCCTGGATCGGCAGATCGGTAGGCAACTCGCGCAAGATCCGGACCAAATTATTGAGCTGATCTTCGTACGATGCCGTTGTGTCCAAAATTATCTTCCAACCCTCATCTGTCTCTACCTCAATCTCAAATGTCGTCTCCGGCACGGTAATCCGCCGTACTGCCACATTGGTCCGACGAGGCAGATTAGCCACAAACCCGCTCACAAATTCGATAAACTCGGGCGAGACAATCTGCTGATTCAACCCCACCGGTACATTCTTCAAATCCTCCACCGGCAACAACGGGCTATTCTCCGGTGCTTCTTGGTACACCACTCCCAACCGATTTACCAAATACTTTTTTCCATCCGTCACCCAGATCACCGCTGTGTCATTTTCTTTGATCTGAATTGTAATCGTTTTTGATACTAAATTTTTTTCAAACTCCACTTCTCGAATCTGGGGAATAGCGGCTAGCAGCTTGCGCCGAGCACGCCCTTCACCATAGGTAACCGCATTTATACTCTTGAACCCGCTAGGGAATACTACCGCTTCTATCTCGTCTCGTCGCACCAAGTGCTGCCCCTTTATTTCGAGCGTATCCAAAATAAATATTCGTGTCCCAAATATTACATAGGCAGTAGCAATCATCACCAACAGCACAATCCACCGCGAATACCTCGGTAGCGGTTTGCGTAGTGATCGGATCTTGACCCCAGACATCTGCCCCACTCGTGCCCGAGTGACCTCGCGCCAATCCAGCTTAGAACCCACCGCGTATCCTTCCCGAGCATCATCTAATACTCTAGCCTTGGCCTGGCTGCTCTGCTTTGCCTTCCACCACACCAAAACTCGAGCAGGCCAACTCGCCCCCCGTCCTCGCCTACTCGTATATCTGTGCCGTGGCCATTGCATCTTTACCGCTCTCGCAACTTATTCAACAATTCCCGTCCAAACACATCGGCTTCGCCCGCCCCAAGCGTGATCAGTACATCTCCCGGCTCCAACACCTCTACTAGATGATCCCCGATTGCATCAAAATCCCCAACAAACTTTGCATTGTTGGTCTGTGCATTGATCCGCTCGGTCAAAATCTCGCTACTCACTGATTGCTTATCTTCCTCTGTATCACGCACCGCATAGATCGGTGCTACCAATACCATATCGGCATCGTCAAAGCTTTTGGCAAAATCATCGAGCAAAATCCGTGTCCGACTATACTGATGCGGATGAAAAACTACTACCAAGCGCCGTGAGCCAAAGTATTGGCGAGCACCTTCAAGCATCGAGACGATCTCGGTAGGATGATGAGCATAGTCATCTACAAAAGTGATCCCCTTGGTACTACCGATTATCTCAAATCGCCGTGCCAAGCCCTGAAATTCATCTTCTAAGGTATGTTCGATCGTCAGGCCATCTACCCCCAAGTACTTAGCCGTTGCCCATGCCAATACCGCATTGGCCACATTGTGCCGACCCGGCATCTGCAGATGAGCTGTAATGCCATCGACAGTAAAGTAAAGCCGACCCTCCACAAATCTCAGATCGGTAGCCCGCACGGCATTATCCTCACCAAAACCAGCCCAGATCACCGGCCGCCCTGTCCGCCCCACTACTTCGCGCACTACGGGATCATCACCGTTGGCAATCACCATACCGGTCGGGGGTATTAGCTCAATAAACTGCTGAAAAGTATCTTTGATCTCTTCTAGATCTTTATAGTAATCCAAATGATCGGCTTCTATATTGGTGATCACCACCACCTCGGGGCGCAAATCCAAAAATGACCGAGCGTATTCGCAAGCCTCGACCACCAGCAATTCCCCGCTGCCGATCACCACATTGGATTTCAAGCTCCGCACCTCCGCCCCAATCAAAGCCGTTGGATGCTTGCCGGCCGCCTCCAAAATCAGCGAGATCATCGTGGTGGTGGTGGTCTTGCCATGGGTCCCAGCTATTGCCACACCCCGCTTGGTAGCCATTAGCTCACCCACCAGCTCAAGCCGGCGGCGCAAAGGTACTCCTAGCTCATTGGCCTTTTCGATCTCTGGATTGTTTTTAGGCACCGCTACCGAATACACCACCGCGGTCATATCTGCCTCAATATGCTTGGCGTCGTGCCCCACAAATACAACGATCCCTTCGTTTTCCAGATCTACCCTGGCATCGAAATCATGCATATCCGAGCCCGAAACTCGTGCCCCCTGACTTTTGAGTAAGCGCGCCAATGCTTGCATACCAATACCGCCAATCCCTACCAAAAAATAGTGTTGTTGATCCATATCTATAAACTACTGATTGGCTTATTATATCAGCTTTGTCTCTTAAGCTCAGAGGCACCGCCAACTATCCTTCAAGATAAAACTTCTTAACTAGAATAGGCAGATCCGCCTTAACCTTCTCGCCTTGCGCTATCTGCCCCATCAACTCTTCTGGCTTCAACCAAAAATATTCGACAAAATCCTTCTCGTTATAGGATGGGGCTTGATCGATCTTGATCTCATAAACTTTCATGAAGGAAGACACTCCATCCTCCATGGGAATCAAATACCCCAACAAACTCCATTCAAGATTATCTGTGTCTAAATTTATCTCCTCAAGCACCTCCTTTTTGAAAGTTTCATCGTATGTTGAGCCACTCTCCACATGCCCACCCACACTCATATCCAACGCCAAAGGAAATATTCGTTTATCTGCCGTACGGCGCGGTATCCATAGCCTTCCCTCCGAGTTAGCCAGAAAAACATTTATCACTCGATAATTAGATAACCCTTCGGCATAGATCTGAGATCTTAGCTTTTTACCGATTACCCTATCTCCCTCATCAACTACATCCAAATACTCGTCCATAATTACTCCACCAATCTTGCTCGCACCAAAAATCGCTTGAGAGCCGTACCTACCGGATACGATGTCTGCAAGGTCAGCAATCTTTCCTTGCGGTCGCCCTGCTCCAGCCAATGCGTATCGGTCGGTGCCACCACATGCGTCTCAAATGCCTGATACACAAATCGCTTACCTCGCTCGTCGGTTAGCACTATCTGTTCGCCCATTGCGATTTTGGGCAACAGCGCAAAGACCGACTTGTATTCTCCTGGCTTGGTCGGAAAATCCGACGAATGGCCAAAGAAATAAGCATTGCCCAGCTCACCCACCTCTGCTGTACCCGGATAATGCACCACTCCGTTCTCTAGCGCTGTCTGAAAATCCGCTTCGCTAGGCTTGCCGCCCTCATCTTCCATATACACCAGCGGTGCCTCTACTCCTAGACTCGAGATATAAAGCATATTGGGAGTATTGGTCTCCTCCTTGCTCTGCTCTCCGTACCCGCCACCGCAACAAATCTGCCACCAATACTCCATATTGGCCCTGACAAACCCAAAGTTCAGCGCCACAAACACCACTAGCACTATCCCCACCGCCACTACAAATCCTTGTAATATTTTCATGATTTTGCCGTACCCATTACCAAATCCGCCAATTCATCCGCTGCCTGCCAATTGATCTCGCCAAAATGTCGGGCTGCATTACCCATTAGGCGCAACCTTTCCCGATCGGCCACCAGTTCGCGAATCTTACCCAGCAACTCTTCGGCCAGCTTGCGATCTTGCTTGAGCCACACCACTGCTCCCACCTCGGCCAAAAATCGCGCATTGCGTTCCTGATGATTAGCCGCTGAGCCAGGCAAGGGGATCAAGATCGCCGGCTTACCCAGCGCCGCCAGCTCCAATGCCGACGAACCCGCCCGAGCCACCACTAGATCTGCCCCTTTTACAAAGCTCCTGTACTCTTCAGTATCAAAATCCCGCACTATCAGATTTGCCTTTTGCTCTTCGGCCAAGCTATCGTACATCCCCATTATCGTCGAGTAGCTCAACCGACCCGTGTAGTGCACCACATTGCATATCTCCAATATCTCCTCTATCACCCCCGCAATCATCTGATTGAGCAAGCTAGCCCCCTGGGATCCACCCATAATCAAAAGCGTTGCTCGCTCATTGGCAAACGGCTTCCGCGCTGCCACCGTCTGCCACTTTTCGTCTAGCGGCAATCCAGTAAACACCAGTTTGTCGGCGGTAATCCGTGGTGTATTCTTGGCCACTACGGCTATGGGAAAGGCCGTCGCCACCTTGCTGATCCAGCGCCACCCAAGCCGAGTGCTCAGGCCAATCACGGCATCGGACTCACAAGCCACCACCGGTATCCGGCGCCACCCAGCCGCTACAATCACCGGCAGGGTCACATGCCCACCCTTAGCAAACACCACATCGGGCGCCAACCTCCGTACCAGCCAATAAGCCTGCCAACACCCTAGGGCAAACCGGAACCCATCGCCAATATTGGCCCATGCCCAATACCGCCGCAATTTACCAGTAGAGATAGAATAAAACGAAATTCCCGCAGCAGATACCAAATCCCGATCGCTGGCCTTGCGCGATCCTACAAACCATAGCTGCGACTCTGGCTGCTTACGCTTTAGAGCTGCGGCTACGGCGAGTGCTGGCAGAATATGACCACCACTCCCACCACCAGTTAAGAGGATTTTCATCTTTTTTGGATACTTCTGTCTGTCGCGAAATATTCAACAATATCGCGCTAGCTATCAATATAAATACCAACGATGTACCACCCAGACTAATAAACGGCAACGGCACACCCGTCAGCGGCACTACCCCTACGATCGCCCCCATATTGAGCAGCGCCTGAAAACCAATCCAGGCCGTAATCCCCAGCGCCAACATCCGGCCAAATACATCTGGAGCATTTTTCGAGATCACCAACCCCCGCCATACTATCACCGCCAAGGGAACAATCACCAGTGCCACCGCCCCAATCAGGCCCAACTCCTCACCAATCACAGCAAATATCGAGTCCGAAGCTGCCTCGGGCAGATAATTAAACTTTTGCCGACTCCGACCATACCCCAACCCAAACACCCCGCCCGAACCAATAGCCAACAAAGCTTGGTTGATATGATATCCCGCCCCCAGCGGATCGGCACCAGGATTCAAAAAGGTGATAAACCGGCGTAAGCGATACGGCGCAGCATTGATCAGCAATACTACCGCGGTGACACCCGTTACCGCCAGAGTAGTGAGCTGGCCCCAAGTAGCCCCAGCCACCAAATACATACTGCCAGCCGTAAATGCAATGGTCATCGCCGTACCCAGGTCGGGCTGCTGCATCACCAGCAAAAACACCAACCCCAGCAGTCCCACAAACGGCAGGAAGGTCTTGAATGTATCTACCACTTGCGGCCCCTTGCGCTCGAACCAATAGGCCAAATACACCACCAAAGCTAGCTTTACGAATTCACTTACCTGAAACGAAGCTACACCAAGGTGAATCCACCGCCTGGCTCCCCCCGACTCCAACCCGATACCAGGCACCAACACCAAGATCAAAAACAACACCGCCAAACCAAGCAGCAAGGTGGCAAACCTTTTCCAGTAATGATAGTCAATCCGCTGGATAATCCACCACAGCACCAAACCCATACCCGCGTACGCCGCTTGGCGCAACACATAGTAGTAGTTGGTCTCCGTATTGGCCAGACTCTGGGCCACCGAAGCCGACGAGACCATGATCAAGCCAAAAATCACCAACCCAAAGATGGTGAGAGCCAAAATAGTATCTTGACGGTGGTACGACCTCATATTCTTATATGATACCAGATAGCTTGGATCGTTTGGTTGACATTTTTGCCCACCCCAGCCACAATGCAGGCAACTGGAACCTTAAACCCAATCCCCAAAGGAGTTTTCATATGGACGCAATCACGGATGGACAACGAGCTATCCACTGTCCTTGGCACTCTGAACCCGACCTTGTAATGGCCATGTTGGACCAACGAGTCGGTCTCGAGCTCATCGACGACCTGGCCACCCGCTACCCGGTTCTATCCGATTTCTACATACTCGCCCAGGCCAGCAAAGACATGAGCGCGGCGATCCAGTCCAGCCCGTTCCTATACCATGAGGAGGCCTGGAAAATTACATCGCTGATTCCCATCGAAGAGTTGGCTGAGCTCCGCCAATGGGCCACTGCAGCAGATGACAACCTGGCCAAGTGGGTTACCAAGTTGTTCTCCCTCTACGATCAGCTGGTGCTCTGCGACAAGTGCAAACTCTACCGCACCAGTGACAACCTCGAAC
>CAYWVE010000051.1:0-7629 GCA_964461775.1 uncultured Candidatus Saccharibacteria bacterium
GGGGTCGGGCTCACCCCGGGGCTGCACCAACCCAGAGTTTTTAGATGGGCTAACGCAATGAGCTCGATGGGGGGGGGGTACGGGAGCAGAATTCTTCTCTGTCATTCCTGCCTCCGGCAGGCAGGCCCGTGGGAGGTGGGAATCCAGAAAGAATTAAGAAAAAGACACGGCCATGGCCGTGTCGGGCGGTGAGATGTAGGCAGAATCACCATCTTAAAGTGACCTTGCAGTAGTGGCAATCGACTTATGGTCGGGGCTTTGATCTCTAGATCTAGAGAGTTCGGCATAGACTCTCTTTGTCTAGAGGGTGTATCCCAGCAGGTAGGCTTAGTAGCTCGTAACCTGCGATTCGAGAGAATAGCTTGATGGCAAATAAGTCGCAGAAACCTTCTTGCTGTCCATGATGTAGACAATGGTGAAAAGCTTGGTAGCTGGTCAGATCGAAGCCAAAAAAGAAAGTGTGTGCTGTTTCGTGAAGCAACAGAAAAATGCTGGCTTCTAGGTTGTCTTCGAAACGACTGTTGATGGCGATTCGGAAGCCGTCTCGAGTGGAAGCCATATGGATGATTGCCTGCTCGGTAATCTGATTGCAGTATTCGACTTTGCGAATACAAGTTCTCCACGCAATTTCGTTCCATAGGCGTTCCCCTGTATCTATATCGTTTGCAGTGGTTTTGGTGATGGCTGTATGCAAAGCCGAGATAATATTGGGTGATCCAAAATGTTTCTGCATAAAACCTGTCATCCCGGCTGAGGGATTTTCCTGAATGGTGTCCAAAATCCAATTCTCATAGGATTGGATTGTTGTGCTTGGTGTACTACGCTTGTTCACTTGGAGGTCTCCTTGATTATTTTAAGGTGCTTAGATCTGTCTAGATTTTCTCTCAGGGGCATTTTAGCAATTTGTACTGAAGGTTGCCAACAGCTTTAGGTTTAGGTGGTGGACTGATATAAGCTTGTTTATGCTATCGTAATGAGGTTATGGCGATTGGATTTAAGATTACAGCTAGGGATGGGCGGGCGCGGACCGGGGTGATAGTCACCGATCATGGAGAGGTGCGCACACCTACGGTAACGGTCAACTTTACACCGGCGCTTTTTCGTACCGGTATCACTCCAGCCCAGGTTCAGGCATTGGGGGTGGATCTGGTGTTGGTAAATACGCTGCACGAGCATTTGGCCCAGACTGAGGATATTCATCGCAAGCTAGGTTGGGAGGGGCCGGTGATTGCCGACTCTGGTGGGTATCAGATGATCAGCTTGGCGAGCAAGCTCACGATCAGACCGGAAGGGGTGGAGTTTAATTTTGATAATCAAGATATTTGGATGACTCCGCAAAAAGTTTTAGACATTCAAAGAGGGATGGGAGTAGATATGATGATGCCGTTGGATTATGTAGTAGATGTGCGGCGGCACAATGTGTGGCAGTTTGTGATGGCGGTGTTGCGGACCGAGAAGTGGTTTGTGCCGGCTTATGCCAGTGGGCATGAAAATTTGTATTACATCGTGCAGGGCGGGACAAGTAGTTTGGCTAGGAGTGTTAGCCTGTGGTTTGCGCGCCGGTGGTTAGATAAGAGGGGAGTGCAGGCGGTGGCCTTGGGTGGCATCTCGCTGGGTGAGAGCCCGGACAAGATTCATAAGGCGGTAGATTTTTGTTGCCGGCGTTTGCCTGCCAATAAGCCCAGGCATTTGCTGGGCGTAGGGCGGCCGGTTGATTTGGTAAAAGGAATAGTGGCGGGGGTAGATACATTTGATTGCGTAGCGATTACTAGAGAAGCACGGCATGGGCGGATCTGGACCCGCCAGGGCATGCTGCGGTTGCAGCGGCAGGAATGGGCGGCGGACCCGCGGATCTTGGAAGAGGGGTGCGATTGCCCGGCTTGTAGGGCGGGGGTGTCTCGGCAAGATTTGCGGGCAGGTTTGCGTAGCACAGATGAGGTGGTGCGCAAGGAGGTGATACAGCAGCTGATGATGCACAATGTCCGGTTTGTGATGCGATTGGTAGAGGAGGGCCGCGAGGCGATCAAATCTGGTCAGGTGCAGAAATGGGCGACTGGACGACTAAATGATCCAAAATAACCTTGACAAATGTGAGATTTGTGGGGTAGTATGAGCCTAACTTGTATTGTTTTAAAATTAGCGTAAGCGTAAGGAGGTAGGATCATGAGTGTTCGGCTTCGTAGCACCGATAAGGGCTATTATGGTTATGATCCCGAGGGCAACTGGACAGCCGAAAGCGCAAGGCAGCAGCAGTCCGATCAAGATCGCCGGGCTCGAGAGATAGCCAGCGCATCAAATGGAGAAGTGGCAATCTGTGCAACTCCGGCAGAGTCTCCGGCAATGGCGGCTCTGAAGATGAGTGTCAGAGCAGTATTGCTGGTGGTAGCTGGAGCGCTGGTACTTTGGTGTGGGTTTGTGTTTCCAAAGCGATACGCAGAGTATCGAGCCGCAGTGAAGGCAGCGCAAGAGGCTGAGAGGAGAAATGCTAATCTCGCTGATGCATTAGCATTTGAGAAGGAGATGGAGGCGGAAGAGCATCGCAAGCGGCTAGAGCAGCAAAATGCCAAGTCTACCCAGCCACAGGGTGTTGCCTCGGGATTTGGCGCCGAAGATGCGTCGGCGTCGGGCGTTGTGGGCATGGAAGATCTGATCAACGCTACGGCTGATTCTGGTGATGACAATGTCGAGATTCGGGGTGGTAGCTTTGCCGATGAGGCTGAGCTGGAGCCATATCACATCTACGGATTGGATTCAGATCGCAAGCTCCCGACTTATGGGACGATTATAGCGACGGTGTTCCCGGAAGGGCATCAATTCAAGTTCAGGGCGGTGGAAGCTGCTCCGAACGGAGAGTATTTGCTGCGGTTGGCCTTTAACTCCAAAGAAGAGGCGACTGCATACGCACAGGATCTGGCGGGTCAGGGTGCGCTCCTGGAATATGCGGGCTGGGTGGCGGTGAGCTGGGACGAGAAATCCGAGTATTTGGATGTGAGAATGAGTGGCGGCCCGTATGTGAAGGAAGTGCGAGGCAGAGTGCTGGTGGTGGGGCTCCCGACCAACTATACTACCCCCGACTTTCCCTACATCGCCTTTTGCGTAACCGGTTGGGAGAAGGCCTGCATTGTCAGGTTTAAGAGGGCTCGCTAAGGCGGCTGTGTACCTTGTTTGGCGGAAACCAAAGCTGGAGATTTGCTTCTCCAGCTTTTTTTTGTTGACATGGTAGGGGGTTTAGCCTAGTATTGTTTGGTTTGCTTGAAGTTTAACAATAAGGAGCGTTGCCAAATGGCTAGAACAAGTACGAAGATCATCGCCTTAGGGGTGGGTGATATGGCGGCTTCGCCGGAGTTGGGTAATACCAATCTGGTGATTGAGTGTTGGCGTAATGATCGGGTGCATCGACTGCTGTTCGATTGTGGTTTTACCTGCGGGTTCAAGCTGAAGAAAGCGGGGTTGACAGTATATGAGCTGGACGAGATCGTCATCAGCCATACTCACCCAGACCATGTGGCTGGTTTGGCCTCGTTGGCTTTGGAGAGGTATTTTGGCAGGAGAGGAGGCATCCGGCCGGTATTGCACTTATTGCCGGGTTTGGAGGGCGTGCTGTGGTCCAGCTTTCTGGAGGAGCAGCTTTCGACATTGCCAAACAAGAGGGCTACGCTGGAAGACTTCTTTGTGCCAAGCCTGGCGTCTCGATCCGACAAGCTCTCTCTGCTGGATGGTGTGGCGGTCATGGAGTTTGTGCCTGTGATTCACAACACAAACAACGAGGAGGTAAAGCCGTGTTTTGGCTTTCGGTTGCAGACCGATAGTGAGGTCCGAGTGTTCTATACTTGTGACACTGTGTTTATGCCCGGGCGGCTCGAGGAGCACTATCAGTGGGCAGATGTGATTATTCATGACTGTCAGACCACTGATGGTCTGGGCTATGTGCATCCGCACATCGAGGATCTGGAGCGATTGCCGGTAGAGATTCGGCGCAAGATGTGGTTGATCCACTATGGCGACAACTTTTCGAGTTTCGAGGCTTATGCTCGCGAGAAGGGATTTTTGGGCTTTATGTACCCTGGTCAGGTTCTGGACTTGGATTGCCCTGGCAAATCGTACGCGTTGCCGCACGACACTTTGTCGGTGGAGCATCGCTGATCCTTAGTAAAGCCGCTTCGTGTTGAAGCGGCTTTTTTAGTGCAAAACTTTTTTGATCATTAGCTAAACAAATTGCGGAAGAATTGGCCGATGCTATTTAGAGCGTTGGTGATCTGGTCGATAATAGTTTGGACTGCAGAGGTAATTGCTTGGATAGGAGTGGCAGCAGGCTCTGGGGCAGGTGAGTCGAGCGGAGTGTCGGCGGGAGCTCCTGGAGCTGGAGTATCTAGGGTAGGAGTAGTTGGCGAGGTTGGGCGGGTGAGGAAGTCGACTGCGGGTTGGACAGTAATATTTGCAGTAGCAGAAAGCGCGTTGATCCGAGCGGTGATCTGCGTGGTGCCGGCGGCGACAGACTGGAGGTGTCCGGTGTTGGGATCGATGGTGGCGACGGCCGTATTGCTGCTGCTCCAGGAAGCTTGATTGGTAACGCTGAAAGCATTGCCGGATTCGTCTAGGGCCACGGCTAGGAAGGTGCGAGTGGCGCCGATAGATACGCTGGCACGGGAAGGCGCGATGTAGAGATTGGTGAACGACTCGGTGGCGGTGGCATCGGGAGCAACGCGGCTAAGGCTACGGATAGTGGTATTGCCACCAAAGGTTCCAACGATCTGCCAGGCACCAGGCATGGTGATAGGAGTTTGCGCCGAAGCCACTACCTGGCCGTTGATCGAGACGGGCCTGTCGCTATCAAAATCTAAGTACCAGGCGGAGTTGTCTAGAGGGCGTTGGAGGTTGACCACGAAACGATACGGGCGATCGGGCTCCAGGGCGGTTAGGCCGGATTCGGTCACATAGACCGAACCACCGGTGACATCCTTGACCGTATAGAAACTAGTGATTTTGGCGCCGAAAACCAGACCCTGGTAAGGGGTCTCGTCGATGTAGAGCTGGTTGGTAGGAGTGGTGTTGGGGTCGGCTACTTGCTGTATCTGGATGTCCGCGGCTACGGCGGAGGGGTTGGCAAGGCTAAATCCGATCATATAGCCGAGCAAAATAAACAAAGCCACAGCTACTTTGAGCTCGGCTTTGATGAGGCGGATAAGGGAGGGGAAAAGGTGCGGGATCATTTTGGTTTGGGCTTTTGGGCTACCTATTACTTCATTATACCAAAAATTGCTAGATTAGTCAATACGAAGGTGATCCGTGGGACATCGAGCTGGGCTTGGCCGTGGAGGGTTTTGATTTTATACTGGAGGCCTATGTTATACGCAGTGATTGTGGCCGGCGGCCAGGGCACTAGATTGTGGCCGGTGAGTCGCAAAAATAATCCGAAGCAGTTGCGACCATTTGACGATGGAGCTACTTTGCTGCAGCGAACTTATGAGCGGATTCGCAAGCTGCTGCCTGCCGAAAATATTTATCTAGCAACCAATGTGGCTTATAGGGATGAGTTTTTGTCGCAGCTACCAGAAGTGAGTGAGGGTCATTTGATTTTGGAGCCGGTGAGTCGCAACAACGCTCCGGCGGTGGGGATGGCCACGGCGGTATTGGCCAAAAAGGATCCACAGGCTACGGTGGTCAATATCTGGGCGGATCATTTTATTGAGCATGAAGACGAGTATCGACGAAAAATATTGCAGGCCGAGAAGGTGCTGGAGCAGTATCCCGAGTACTTGGTGAACATTCCCGTGCGCCCAGAGTATGCTGCTACTGGCTTTGGTTGGCTTGAGGCCGGTGAGCCGATGATGGAAGTGGACGGCGAGGCGGTGTATAAAATTGTAAAGTTTGTGGAGAAGCCAGACCTGCCAACGGCGGAGAGGTATTTGGCAGCGGGAAATTATTATTGGAATACGGCTATGTTTGTATGGCGAGCCGATACTTTGCTGGAGATGTATCGGCAGTATCAGCCGGCGATGTACGAGGGGATCATGCAGATTCAGGCAGCTTGGGGCACGCCAGAGCAAGAGCAGGTGGTGGCGGAAGTGTATCCCGGGTTTGAAAAGATTGCAGTGGACTATGCGATATCTGAAAAGACCGATAAGATTGCGATTTTGCCAGCCGAGCTGGGTTGGAGGGATGTGGGTACTTGGCAGGCGGTACATGATATTTTGGATCGGGTAGAAGGTACGGGCTTGGTTCAGAAGGGCCAGGTGCAGGCGATCGCCACTGAAGATGCGTTGATTTTTAATGAGAATCCCGGTAAGCTGGTGGCTGTTGTGGGGATGGACGATGTAGTAATAGTCGACACCCCCGATGCCTTGCTGGTAATGAAAAAGAGCAAGGATCAGGAGATCAAAAAGCTGATAGAAAAGCTGGAATCGGGGGATTCGCCAGAGGCGATGCCCTTGTAGAACCAATACGAAAATGTTTAAGCGATATTTTACATACGGAATAGTAGCGGCGGCCTTTTTGGGCTCTGCGATTGTGGTTTTTTCCCCTTTGGCTGAAGTCTTGGGGATCGGGCGTGATTTTCAGATTCGCCAGGGATTGGATTTGCAGGGTGGTACTCAGCTGGTATACCAGACAGATCTTTCGGCTGTGGTGGCCGGCGAAGCCGACGAATCGGTGACCGGTGTAGTGGAGGTGATCCGGAATCGGGTAGATCGTTTGGGGGTAGCCGAAGCCGTGATTCAGAAGACTCGCGACAACTCGCGGGTGATTGTGGAGCTGCCGGGTGTACGGGATATAAACGAGGCGATTGGCTTGATTGGTGAGACTGCTCAGCTGGAGTTTCGCGAAGGCATAGTAGGTACGAGCATCGACGAAGCCGGTAGCATTACCTCGGGTACATACGAAGATTGGCAGGCGTCCGGTTTGTCTGGGGCTAACTTTGTCCGGGCTGAAGTACAGTTTGACCAAAGTCAGACATCGTTAGTACCGACGCCAGTGATTGCGATTGAGTTCGATGCTGATGGCCGCAAGATATTTGCCGAGGTGACCGAGCGTAATGCTGGTAAACCGTTGGCGATATTTTTGGACCAACAGTTGTTGTCGGCGCCTCGAGTAGAGTCCAAAATCGACTCCGAAAGCGCAGTGATCAACGGTAGCTTTACGGTGGATCAGGCAAAACTACTGGCTATTCAGCTAAATGCTGGTGCTTTGCCGGTACCGATCGACCTGATTGCCCAGAACAACATTGGTGCCACCCTGGGTGACGAGGCGGTAGCCAAGAGCTTGGTGGCTGGTTTGCTGGGCTTGATGCTGGTTGGATTATTTATGATTTTTTACTATCGTTTGCCTGGTTTGTTGGCGGCGATTGCATTGGGCTTCTATACCCTACTGTCTCTGGCAATATTTATTGCTATACCAGTTACATTGACCCTGGCTGGTATCGCCGGCTTTGTACTGTCTATAGGTATGGCGATCGACGCTAATATTTTGATCTTTGAGCGACTCAAGGAAGAGCTGCGGGGCGGGGCTCCGTTGCAATCGGCGATTGACACTGCTTTTCGGAGAGCGTGGAGCTCGATTAGAGACTCGAATGTGTCTTCTTTGATTACTGCGGCTATTCTTTATTACTTTGGCTCCGGTATGGTGCGAGGCTTT
>CAYWVE010000052.1:0-5914 GCA_964461775.1 uncultured Candidatus Saccharibacteria bacterium
TGGAGCGACAAAAGATTGCCCTGGAGGTGACCGATGCGGCACGGGAATACTTGGCCAAACATGGCTTTGAGCCGGAGCTGGGAGCTCGTCCGGTGCGTCGATTGGTTCAGACTCTGATCGAAGATCCGCTGGCGGAAGGGATTTTGGCCAAGCAGTTTGCAAAGGGGGATATCGTCAAGGTCGATGCCAAGATGGGCAAGATCGCTTTGGCGGTGGCGAGCAAGCCGGTACGGCGCACTGCTCGCAAGCCCAAGGCGGAAAGCCTGGGTTAGCTTACCTCTATAATTTTTCGCATTATGCTCTGGCAGATATTTGCAGTAATTGTGATCACGCTGGTGGCTTTGTATGTAGTGGCGGTACGCCGGTTGGTAAAGGTTTCGTCATCGGTGTTTTTTACAACCGTACTAGGGGTGATCATTGGTCTCTCGATTGGGGCACTGATGTCTTTGCCTTTGGCGGCATTGGGCGATCCGTTTGGGCGTTGGCTACCGATAGTGGTCAATGTCTTTTCGGTGGCGCTGGTGACCACATTTTTCTACAATCAACGGGAGCAGATCACCAATTCGTTTGGCCAGATCGTTAAGCTGATCAACACTCTCGTGGGCGAGAGTCGGCAGTGGTCGCGGGCGGCCAAGTCCATAGAAAAGCCCGTGGTGGTGCTGGATACTAGTGCGATTATCGATGGGCGGATATTGGAGCTGGTCAAAACTGGCTTTGTAATGGCCAAGATGATTGTGCCGCGATTTGTGCTAGATGAGCTGCAGCTGATCGCCGACTCGAGCGATAGCTTGAAGCGAGCCAAAGGGAGGCGGGGGCTGGAGATCCTCAATGAGCTGGGGGCTCACAAGCAGGTGGATCTAGAGGTGGTGACCGATGATTTTTTGCAGGAGCCAGATGTGGATTCTAAGATTATTCGGCTGGCTAAAAAGTATCAGGGTAAACTAATGACGGTCGACTACAATCTGAATCGGGTGGCGCATATTCAAAATGTGGCGGTGTTGAATGTAAACGAGCTGAGTAACGCCTTGCGGCCAGTAGTGCTGCCGGGAGAAGCGATGACCATCGAGATCATTCAGGCTGGCAAGGATGAGGGTCAGGGGGTGGGGTACCTGGCTGATGGGACCATGGTGGTGGTTGAGGGTGGTGATAAATTTATAGGCAAAGAAAAAACCGTGGTGGTAACACGGGTGTTTCAAACGGTGGCTGGCAAGATGATCTTTGCCATGCCTCAGGAGGCCAAGGTGGCCGCAGTGATCAGCTAAACATTGAAGCGGAAGAGCAGGATGTCGCCGTCTTGGACGACATAGGTTTTGCCTTCGCTTCTGACCTTGCCTGCTTCGCGAGCGGGGACCCAGCCGCCGTGGTGGACGAAGTCGGCAAAGCCGACCGTCTCGGCCCGGATGAAGCCTTTGGCAAAATCGGTGTGGATGACACCGGCAGCGTCAGGTGCTAGAGTGCCAATAGGGATGGTCCAGGCCCGACTCTCTTGAGGCCCGGCAGTGAAGTAGCTGATGAGACCCAGAAGCTGGTATCCGGCACGGATGAGTCGGTGCAAGCCGGGCTCGGTTAAACCCAGGTCTGCTAGATAGGTAGCTTGGTCATCGGCCGAGAGGGCGGCGATTTCGGATTCGATCTGGGCGCTGATACCCAGCACCTCGCCATCGGGCAATTGGCCTTGGAGGGAGGCGAGAATAGTTGGGTCGCTCAGCTGTGCTTCGTGGAGGTTGGCCACATAGAGGATTGGTTTGGCGGTAAGGAATTGGAAGGAGCGAAGCAACTTGGACTCTTCTGCGGTAAAGCTTAGTGAGCGGACGGGCTGCTCGGATTCGAGGGCTGGCTTGATCTTAGACAGTAGGTCGACCATGGCTTGGGCTTCTTTATTCTGCCCACGGGCCGCCTTGGTGTGGGTATCGATGAGCTTAGAGACAATCTCGAGATCGGCCAGGATCAGCTCAAGGTTGATGGTGGAGATATCTTCGACAGGGTTGATCTGACCGTGGACATGAGTGATGTCTTTGTCGTCAAAAAAGCGCACCACATGGATGATGGCGTCTACTTCGCGGATATGGCTGAGAAATTTATTGCCCAAGCCTTGGCCTTGGCTGGCACCTTTGACTAGTCCGGCGATATCGACAAACTCAACCGTGGCCGGGATGGTCTTGGCAGACTTTTCGATGATGGCGATTTGGTCCAGGCGTGAGTCGGGGACAGGGACGATGCCAGTGTTGGGCTCGATAGTACAAAAAGGAAAATTGGAAGCCGCTGCTTGGTTGCTACCGAGCAGAGCGTTGAAAAGAGTGGATTTGCCAACATTGGGCAGGCCAACAATACCGATCTTGAGCATCTAGATATAAATTAGCTAACTACTTGGCGCGTTCGACATAAGAACCATCGCGGGTGTCGACGAGGATCTCCTCGTCGGTGTTGATAAACATAGGGACGCGAAGCTCTAGGCCGGTTTCGATCGTGGCGTTTTTGCTGGGGTTGTTGGCGGTATCGCCTTTGATCGCTGGTTCGGCGTAGGTCACCTTGAACTTCATCTTGGTGGGGAGCTGAACGCTAATTGGCTGATCTTCAAAGAGGCCGAGCTCGACCTCTTGGCCTTCGATGATAAAGTTGCTGGCAAAGCCCACAGTGCTGGTTGGGATATTGAATTGCTCGAAGGTGGTAGAGTCCATAAAGACGAAGTTATCTCCATCCCGATAGAGGTATTGGGCTTTGCTGCGCTTGAGGTCGGCTGCTTCAAACTTGTCGCTGTCTCGGAATGTGCGGTCGATATTATTGCCGGTCAGGAGATTTTTGAGAGTAGTGCGCATCACAGCTCCACCGCGCCCCATCTTGGAGTGCTGGTACTTGACCACCTCGTAAGGAGCACCTTCGAGGGTGATGGTTACGCCGGTTTTGAGATCGGTCATCGAGAGCATGTCAGAAATGGGTTTAGTGAAGGGTGAACGGGATAAGCGCCAGGATCCGGGCTCGCTTGATAGCGCGAGTGACGGCACGGTGGGTCTTGGCCGATAGGCCGCTACGACGACGAGGGTCGATCTTCATGTAGCGAGAGACATATTGGCGGAGTAGCTTTACATCTTTGTAGTCAACATAGCTTACAGACTCTAAGCCATTAGGGACGGGGCGAGGAGTGTGGACGAACCGGCGAGTGATTGTAGGAGTTTTTTTAGCCATAGTATTGAGAGAGATAAGTTAAAAGGGGATATCTTCGATATTGATTTCTTCGTTGGCAGGGGTGAAAGCCTGGCTGGTGGCACCGACGGCCACGGGGGAGGAATCTTCGGCCTTGGCTGGGGTAGTATCGGTTTCCCTAGACCCAGCGCCACGGTTGTCGAGGAGGATAAGGTCGTTTGCTACCACTTCGGTCTTGTAACGCTTGCTACCATCTTGCGCTTCCCAGCTGCGGGTTTGTAGACGGCCTTCTACATATGTGCGACGACCCTTGCTGAAAATCTGGCCGACGATCTCGGCGAGCTTACCCCAGGCTACGATGTCTATATATTCGACAGCGTCTTGGCGGATGCCTTGGGCATCGTTCCAGCTCCGATTGAGGGCGATGGCAAAGGAGGCTACCGACTGACCACCCGGGGTGGTGCGAAGCTCGGGGTCGCGGGTGAGGTTTCCGATGAGCATGACTTTGTTGAGGTCGCGCATAGTGATGATATTAAGTGACTATAGTATCGTGGGTTACTTGGTTTCGTCGCTTAGGAGATCGCCTAGTTTTTCGTCGAGCTCTTTGAGGCGAGTCTCTTCATCTTTGTCAGACTTAGGGGCCGCTACTGGAGCTTTGGTCTCGACTTCGGCTTGTGGGGCGCGGCCACGGGCGTGGTAGTCGCGATCCTTAAATGGGTCTACCCGCTTGATCTGGTCGGGACGGATGTTTTCTTTGTCTAGAGAGATGATGAGGTGACGCAAAAGTTCGGGCATCAGCTTCAGCTCGCGTTCGAAATCGGCGATTGTGTTGCCGGGGTGGGCAAAGACGATAGTGGCGTAGTAGCCAAAGTCTTGCTTTTCGATCCGGTAGGCAAGGCGATGCTTACCCCAGAAGTCGGAGGTAAGGATATTGCCGCCGCGCTGGGCGATGTTGTTTTCGATCCGAGTGACTAGATTAGTAGCTTCGGCATCGGCCATATCTGGACGAAGGACGATAGTCGTTTCGTAATTGGTGAGGAGTTCGCTCATAAATGTATGCTTAAAAAACCTTGGCTATGGATGGCCCCTGGTACCCAATAAGGGCAGGGGCTGACCCGGAGGGCTGTGTCCGGGAGATAAGGGTATAACTCGAATATACTAGCCCAGAGTTAGTTTTCTGTCAATCTTATAGACTATGGGGTTATGGAGAGTATATTTAGGTTAGAACCTTATTTTTTGCTGGTACGGCTAATATAGTAAGATCATCTTTCGGGGGTCTAAAAAAGATGAATCGAAGAACTGTATCGGTGTTGGGGCTGGATCCTAAGACTCGAGCGGCAATTGTAGTAATTGTCTCTTTGATACTGGGGCTGGCCTCGTTGTGTCTTGTCGTGGGGCGCGGTGCTAACTATCAGGTTCAGATCAATCTGGCCTCTGCGCTGCATCAGCCCTTGGGGCAAGACTAAATCTGGGGGCGCTTTGGCGCCCTTTTTTTGAGATGTATGGTCGGTTAGTCGGATTCGTCTTCGTCGTATCCCCAGATGTCAGTGTCGGGGGCTGTAGGCTCAGTTAAATCTGAGTGCTCAGGATTTGGTGAGCTATTCGCTTGATTATGGATGGTGTCGATGATTGACTCAAGCTGACCCCGGGTTGTATCGAGATCATCATTTTTGGTGAGCCGAAAAAATTCCCACATATGCCAACCTGGTTCGTTGCCTTGTCCTCCCTGATGAAATGGCATTAGACCCGCAGCCTCGGTGACTCGGTGGATAGCTGCGTTGTAGGTAGCGATGTGCTCAGGTGATTCGCTCTCGAATTGAATATTCCAAGTGTGGCCTGTTCCATCAGGAGGTTCGATGGTGAGCTTGATCGGTCGAGTATTAGGATCGGTTTCCTGTGATTCTGGATTTTGAGCCCGGGGTTCGAATTCCATGAGTTGATTATAGCAAAATGTTATGTAGATAATGCGGAGGGTGAGGCAGGGGTGTCCCGCCTACCCCAAAAAAGTAATACCCCAACATATGTTGGGGTATTACTTTGGCGGAGGGTGAGGGATTCGAACCCTCGAGGAGCTTGCGCCCCAACCCGCTTTCCAAGCGAGCGCCATAGGCCACTAGGCGAACCCTCCAAGACTAGAACGGCTTTTATATTACTATAGTACAGATTAATTGAAATAGCTGGGGTGGCGTACAATGAAAATATGGATGAAGAGGTAAAAGCTAGGGCCAAAGAGAAGCTAACTCCCGAACAGTACAATGTCTGTATCTTGGGTGGTACAGAGGCTCCGTTTGCCGGAGAGTATTGGGATCACCATGAGCGGGGAGTATATAAGTGTGTGGTGTGCGATGCGGCGCTGTTTGGCTCGGGGCAAAAGTTTGATTCTGGTAGTGGCTGGCCTAGCTACTTTCAGCCGATTAGCCCAGAGGTGGTGGAGCAGAGAGATGACACGAGTATGGGGATGCACCGGACGGAGGTGGTGTGTGCGAATTGTGGTTCACATCTGGGACATGTTTTTAATGATGGGCCGGAGCCAAGGGGCTTGCGGTATTGTATTAACTCGGCGAGTTTAAAGTTTAAAGAAAGCGCGTGAAAAGATATGCCGGTGGTTTTATCTACAACCCAAGGACGCATAAGGTGTTGTTACAGCAGCGGAGCTTGAATGCACCGATTAACCCTGGGTTGTGGGCAATTTTTGGAGGTGGTGAAGAGCCAGAAGATGGTGGGGACATGGAAGCTACATTTATTAGAGAGGTTTTTGAAGAAACTGGCATAG
>CAYWVE010000053.1:0-5261 GCA_964461775.1 uncultured Candidatus Saccharibacteria bacterium
ACCCCCAATACACCCGCGCGTCCGATACCAAGCACGGAGGCTCCTCGGATCCTCGATGCTACTCCTCCCGCTCGTAGGTCAACTGGCGGCGGGATGGGTCGGTGGATAATTGTAGCAGCCGCCTTACTGATTGTGGGCGGAGGCTCGATCGTAGCCTGGAGCTGGCTGTCGGATCAACCTCCTACAGAGGAACCCGTGGAAGAAGAGATCCAAGAAATGGAAAAGCATGTAACCTGGCAGGAGCCAGAGCGAGTACCAAGCTTGCGGGTGTTGGTGGCGGGAGATCCTGGTATATCGACCACCCAATACTTCAAAGTGGGGAGCTTTTTTGATGGGCAATACGAAGGTGGAGAGTTGGTGGTGGCCGCGATCGTTAGCAATGATCTGGGGGCACTGGGGACACCCCGGGCTGTGTATCGGTTTGTCAAAACCACGGCCGGACAGACAGTGCTACTGCTCAACAATTCGGATAGCTATGAGTTTATCGGCGACCGGTTTGATATTGCCGCCTTTAGCACCGACTCCACCTATACAGTCGATGAGCTCGACTTCCCGGACGAGATGCCAAACCCGATCGACCCTGCTCAACGCTTGGTGATGATCCCCCAGCCGAGTATAGATGACACGATTTGGTTTAGCGAAAAATCCAACCTGCGCGAAGTGTTTTCCGATGAGACCTGGGGTGTAGCAAGTACGGATCAGCCACCAGGGCTGGTGGGGAGTCCATCCGCCACCGGAACGACACGCGGCGGCACGGCTCTGTGGCATGGCTTTTATTTTCAAGCCCCCGATGGCACGATTCGTACCTACGGGCTGGTTCCTCCCTTTATAGCAGGGGGTCAGCTAACAGGAGTAACCTGGACAGCCGGAACCTCAGGCGATAACTATACCTTTGCCGACCAAGAGGCCTGCCAAACAATCAACCATGCAGCGGCTGTGCCCTTAGATATCGGTGCCGATTTGGTACAGGTAGGCACGGTCAGCTATGCTACCAAGACCGACCCGCTGTGGATGCTACCAGAAGGGCACCGATTGCTTGACGATATATTTGACGATACCACGGCTGCAATCGATTATGCCAAGATCACCAGTGAGCATGCGGTCTTTTTCTGGAAAGATGCCTTTGGCCGGATCATCAAGATCCGAGATACTGACTACCTGGCGTGTTAGGTAAGCCAACATAACGCTATAAAAACACCCACTTTGAGGAGTGGGTGTTTTTGGTTAGCTTGAGATGACCCGACGCAAACCGATATGCTCATATACCTTAATTTTGTCTTTACGAGTCATGCTAAACTTGAGTATATTTAACCTCACCAAGTGGTTAATGTTGGCATGTGCTACCTGATAATAGTCTCGCAGGGGAATCCGATGCTTCTTGAGCTCTTCCTCGGCCTGTGGAGTAGTGATGTACAGGTTATTCCAGGCTAAGGCGTGGATTATAATAGCGCTTTGGCTGCTACGCATAGCCGCCCGAATCAGCGCCTCCTCGTGATCTTTCTGATTACGCATCTGTTCAATGAGGGTGATGTTCTTTTTGCACTGGACAATAATCCCTTCTAGGAAAAAGATTATCCACTCACGCAATTCTCCTTTGTCACTGACAGCTCGTAATCTGGACACATATTCCTCGCGATGCTCCTCGAAATACTGACTTAGATTAATAACCGGAGCCCTTAGCATCCCCCTAAGCACTAGTTCGGCAATAATCATGATTCGACCAGTACGACCATTGCCATCCTCGAAGGGATGAATACACTCGAACTGATAATGTCGAATGGCGCAGGCAATAAGAGCTGGCATGCCCCTAAGATTCTCTCCACCAACCAACTGTTCCAGATACTCTTTTACCACTACATGGCTGGGAGGGTAAAAGTCTCCTAGTGCAGTGTTGCGTATTTTGACATCTTTATTCCTCAGCGATCCTGGTTGCCCGGATGTGGAAGGATCGTTGCTCGCCAATGACTGGTGTAGGTGCCTTATGACGGCAAGGTCGATCTTCGGGTGATTAGCCAATATGCCCTCTAGATCAGTAATAGCGTGTTTGTAGTTGACGGCCGCAAACAGTTTAAGAACCTTTTTGTGATCGTCATCCAGCTGTTCGTGATTGTACAGGTCTTCCAAATTACCCGTAGTGCCTTCTATTTTTGCGCTGTTGAGTGCCTCGATGTTTTTCAGAGCCTCTACTATAAACTCAAACTCAAAGATATTTGAGGTAACTTGGTTGATCTCTCCGAGAAGTCGGGAAGCAGTTTCTAGCCTAGTGACAATATCCGGGGTCAGTGCCCTTTCCCAGTCTAGACTGAATATCTGCTCTTTTGTGACATTACTAGATTTTACCATACCTGTATAATACTATATATTATGATAAATGTCAAGTAAATCATAATGTAACCCTGCGAGCTATGTTTAATCATACTATGCTGAAGTAGCCCGCTACCGGTAGCCGCCTAGGGCTCTTGATCGAGCAGCTTTTGGTACTGATCTACCTTCGCAGCATTGTCGGCGCGACTATAGTAGTCGATCAGGGCACGGATGATGATGGGATTGTTGTCGGTAGCCTCTAGGCCTTCTTCGAGCAAGAGTGGGATCTCGCTGGTACGGCTGGTGTCTCCCTCCACCGGCCAGAGCTCGAGTAGATTTACCAGATTGAGGTATGGGCTGATGTAGGCGGGGTCGACCTGGATGGCCGAGCGATAGGCAGCCTCGGATTCTTGATAACGCAAGGACTCGCGGTAAGCATTGCCCAGGTTGTTGAACGCCAGTGCATACGAGGGGCGAATATCGACAGCTCGCTGATAAAAGTCGGCCGACTTGTCGTATTGGCGGATCCGATAGTACTGCAGGCCCAGGCCAAATGCAGCGTCGTAATTTTGCGGATCGCGCTCGAGGAGTGTAGTGAGGCGATTGATCTCGGCACGAGTAGCAATGGTACTACCCGCCACCCACCAAACTCCCCCACCGATGGCGAGGAGCAGGACAAATCCGAGAACCCAGATCCAAATCTTTGATGACTTCATAACAGTAAATTTATTGTACCAGGTATCGCCAATCGATTCTTCTGGTACAATAATGAGGATGCAAATGAATCAACCACCAACAGTTGATCGGCAGGGGCGGGTCTGGCCCGAAGTGGGCTTGGTAGCCGCGTTGGGTATATTACTGGCTTTGGGATGGTATGGATTTTCGTCGGCAGACAATCGGTTGCCGGTTTTTTATGTAGATTGGGAGTCGGGTCAGGATGAGGCGGCAGGTACCCAGGCGGACTTGGCGGTCAAAACGGTAGACGAAGTGCTGGGGCGACTAACCGCAGAGCTGCCAGCCCAAAGATCGGCCAAGATAGTGATCATGGGCACTTATCCCCGAGAGATAGTCTTGGCCAGCTTGGGAAGCGTAGAAGTAACCGGCATCGAAAGCTTGGTGGGAGTCCCGCTATTGGACGGCAGTATGGATCCCAATAGCAGCAAGGATGCCTTGATCCGGGCAACGGATGTAATGGATCTATACATCCACGGCCTCAATCTGGTGCCTGCCGATCCCCTGCGCCCAGCGATTCAGTACGAGAGTACTAGTAGCGAAACAGCCAGCGCCTTTAGGTTTGAAAACAATGTAGTCCGCGGGCTGGAGGCGATCCGATTGGTCAATGCCAACCAGACAGCCAACACCGCACGGCTAGCGGTGGTGATTGCTGGCAATGATTTTGAGCTAACTACCGAGAGTCAGGCGGCCCCAGCCAATGCCCTGATCCATGACATGCCAGCCACGCAGGTGGCAGAAAACGATCTGCAGATGGAGATTTTGATAGAGAATAATGTGATAGCCAAGAGGCAGCCCAGCCGTTGGCCCCTGATTGCCCTAGACAATACTTACGGTACGGCGACCATCACCGGCAACCAGCTGATCAGCAGTATCGCCAGCGACGATCTGGCCAAGCTGATTAGCATCGGCACCGGCTATCTGGCCCCCGAGGGTTGGCTAGAGACCAATCAGATTGGGTATATAGAAGAGTAGAGATCAAGTAACCGAGTATTCTAGCGACCTAGCTGGAAGCAAAATTCAAGAGTTTAAGCAGGTAAGTATGTGGAAGCCCCGGCGTACGCCGGGGCTTTGGTATTTGAAAATCTGTCTCTCCGAAGCACTGAGGAGATACCTTGGTGTTAATACAAGGAGATCTCTGTATTACATTAAAGTATCCCCTCAGGCCTTCGGGGAAGCATATCTTTTAATAGGCCAACACAAAACCGCCCCGAAGGGCGGTTTTGTTGCTAATCCGTCGAGAAGAACGCGTTTCCTTGCTCTTCTATACCTACAATGTCTGTTAGGCAATGCCGTTCAAGAACAAGAAGTTGGTCTTGAAGTCGCCTAAGTTAAAGTTGTAGTAGTTAGCGTTAGTGTCATCTGTGGCAGCGCCCCAGTTGATCGATTCCAATGCAACAGAAACTGAAGCACCGGTCGGAGTGGAGTCGGCGGAATAGATAACGGTCAGGGTAAAGCGACGAGTGTCGCCCTCTTCCACTTGGAAGACCGTACCGTTATCCTGTGGGTCACTGCTGTTTGATTCTAACAAGTCAGAGACAAGCACTGGAAGCGCACCAGTAGGACTGTCGGTTTCGTTGAACTCGACACCTTGACCTGCGGCATCAGCGCTAGCCCCGCCAGCCATGGCACCTGCAGTAGCAACCAGTGTTCCGCCTACGGAGGTATCTCCGGCAACGGTGGTGTAGTTACCAACTGTACCGGCATTGGTGGCGGTAAGAGTGATGGTGGTCGTACCAGCACCATCAGTGACTACGGCGTTTACCAGAGGACCTACGGTACCGTTGGCATCAATAGCGGCAGCAAGGCCGGTCATGATAGCCAGTGTGTCTACGGCATCAGTACCAGCAGCATCACCGGCAGTCGCAGTGTAAAGCACGGCTGTACCATTGATCGTGGCAGTGTAAGTTTCACCCGCGAGAACAGCGGCATCGGCCAAAGTATATGTTCCGGTAGCAAAGGTAGAGCCAGTTTCGGAATCATCATCGATGTAGAAGTCGCCATCAAAGGCAGTAACATCAAATGTGATCTTGAAAGTTCCTTGGTCGTCTTCACCTGTGGAGTCAGCTGTAAATGTCCGTTGCGCACTAGCAGACACGAAGTCTACCATGATACCAGCGTCGTAGGTGGTAGAAGCTTCACCAAGAGCAGTACCAGTAAGCTGGTCTGGGTTGGTGGTGAGGTCTTCACCGGTTTCATCTTCGGCCTCGGTCAAGTCGACACGA
>CAYWVE010000054.1:0-4353 GCA_964461775.1 uncultured Candidatus Saccharibacteria bacterium
GGACCCGCTGGCGGGCACTCAACGACAAGCGGGCTTCTTTACCAAGAAGCTTGAGCTCTTGCGTCAAATTGTGGAATTCGTCGGCTTGCATTGGATATGGAGTAAGGCTAAATAAAAGGCTCGCTACCTCGAGCGAGGCAGGAGTGGCGATATTATAGATCGCGATAGAAAATGAAAAGTGCTGGACAAGACAAATTAAGAGTCAAACGAGAGCTATCCCATACTAATCCCCTCTTGATCTGATGTTTTCAGATCTTCTGACTCCCAAAAATTCTAATATCCAGAACCCTTAGGAACGCTAGTTGTGTATCTCTGCCATCTCGGCAAGCTTTTTTAGGGCTCGAGACGAGAGTGCGCGAATATTATCTTCCTTTTTCTTCATGATCTGAGCCACCTTGGCGATAGAAAGCTGCTCGACAAACCGGAGCTGCAATACTTTCTGGTAGTCGGCCGGCAGCTGAGCCAGCAGATTCTCCAGTCGACCCGTCTCGTGGTAAAGCTCGGATCCTTCAAGGTCGGCGATTTCGGGAATGTCCTCGAAAGATACTTCGGTGTGCTTTTGCGAACGGTAGTAGTCGATCAGTGTATTGCGAGCGATGGTATAGAGCCAAGCGGAAAATGGCAGCTCGGGGCGAGGTCGATACTGATGCAGATATTGCCAGGCTTTCAGAAAAACATCTGCTGTCAGATCCTCGGCAACGGCGGGTTGGCGCAACTTGAGATAGATAAACCGATAAACTTTATCGGCCCATATATCGTAGAGCTCACCAAAGGCCTGCTCGTCCCCTGCTTGACTGGCCTCTACCAAGGCTAGATCAATAGCCGCTGGCCGAATATTTTCGGCTGCGGTCTGAGATTGGGAAGTTTTAAGATCCAGATCACCCATTGGGCGCTCTATTAGTTATAACGATAAAAGTAAGTATTTTGTGACACTTATAGCCAAAAATAGGCTACGGGACTATAAAAATAGCTTATCAGTTATTTTTGTCTTTGACTATAGCTAACGAGAGGTATTATACCCAATCGCAGTACAAAAATCAAGGGCTACCCAGATAGGTAGAAGAAAAGCCCACCGGGGGTGGTGGGTTGAGGGTGCCAGCTAAAGGCCGGCATGATGTCTGCGAAATCGACGGATTGCCTGGTTGGAGCGATGTGCTCTACGAGCTGCCGCTCGAGCCTGGCCTGCATGATAGTTGGCCACCCGTAGAAGTGTGTCGAGGTTGGCGGGTGACTTGCCAAGGCTTTGGCGTAGCGATTCCCAGAGTCGATGCCGAGATTGCTTGGCGCGCTCCTGAAAGAAACAAGCGGTCTGATATTCGCATAATGCCTGGTGCCTAAGCCGTATCAGCTGCAGCCGGGCAAGCCAAAATTCTACGCATGAGCGTAATGTGAGCATAAGGACCTCCAACTATAGGGGTTGGTGGGTCGATTATAGGTGATACTAGGGTTTTAGTCAACCCGCCGGCCCGGGTGGCGTGGGCGAGATTGGATCTCGACTTGAATCAGATCCTCAGTAATCCTCAGCTGGTCTTCTTCTGTGTCTGAAGTTTTCACTTCTGGCTGCCGAGCTTCGAATTCGGCCCGGATCTGATCTCGAAGCTGACGACTCTGCTCATCGTCTACTTCCACCCGATCCCGCCAGGTTTGGCGTTGCTCCGGGCTGGCAAAACCTTGCTCGATCGCCTCAAGGCGGGTTTGGCGGTTTTTTTCTAGTACCTGGAGATACCGCAATACACCCCGAACTTGATCTTTTTCCAGACCCTCCGGTAGCGCTGCCTTCTTTGTTTCCAGATATCCCTGGACGCCATCTAGTCGAGACACGCTGCGAGCCAACCGATCTGCGGCCTCTTGGCGCAGCTGATCCTGTCTTGCCACTACCTCGAGCTCACCCAGACGCTCCTCGGCAAAGCTGGAGTACAGCTTGGCTCGGGCTAGCTCATCGCGCACCAGGCGAATTGTGATAGTTTCCGCCCATTGGTCGACTGGATAGAGAATATCTCCCGGAGCAGCCCGATTGGCGAAAGCGAGCCCACCAGTGGTGAGGATCAGGATAGAAGCCAATGCCGTGCTAATCCACCCCATTCGCCAACTCGCAGCGGTTGGCTTGGTGGCTTGGGGAAGTCCGGCAATTTGCTGGAGGATCAGTGAACGAAGCCCGGCCCGCTCGGAAGCCGACAAGCCAAGCTTTTGCCCAAGTTCCGGCAAGATAGCTTCGGGGTCGAGTTGGGGATGGGAATTATTCATATTCTTTTGCGATGATAGTACGCAGCTGGTCGAGCCCGCGTTTGAATGCGACTCTCAGGGTGGCCGGCTTTTTGCCCAGAAGTTGGCCAATCTCTTCGTAGTCTAGCTGATGCACTAGCCGCAGCTCTACCACCGTACGAAGCAGCTCGGGCAGGTACTGCAGTGATTGCATCAGGCGCTCTGCCTCTAGTCGATTGCCTATATCTGCTCCTAGATCCGTACCATCGGTCAGATTTGTTACTGCCTCTAAGCTGGCGCTGGGACGGTAGCGGCGATAATGGTCGATCAGGCGAAAGCGAGCAATGGCAAAAAGCCAGGCCGAAAAGGGCCGATGGAGCTGAAACCGAGGCAAGCTCTGCCACGCCTCCATAAAAACTTGCTGGGTAATATCCTTGGCCTCCTCTTCATCACGGACCCGAAACCGGATAAACCGATAAATCCGATCGATAAACAGATCGTAAACCCGCCCAAAAGCCTCCGTATCACCGGCCTGGGCTGCACGCACCAAAGACTGAATATCAGGGTTGTTCAAAATTAGTAGAGAGGTTGCGGGTATAGATCCGGATGCTAATCGCTCACCCGAGCGATGACTCCCCCACCCAAACAGACCTCCTTATCGTACAACACTAATGACTGTCCGGGGGTAAGGGCGCGCTGGGGTTGAGCAAAGGTAAATTGCCAACGGCCTCGAGCTTGAGTAAGTACTCCCTTGGCATCGGGGGCTCCGTATCGGGGCTTGGCCGCCAACTCATCTGGCAGAGGTCGGCCGGGATCGATCAGGTGGAGGGATTCGAGCAGTACCGAGCCATGATAGGTATCGGCGTCGTCCCCTACTGTGACGGTGTTTTTCTTGATGTCGGTGGCGACCACATACTGGGGCTTGGCTAACCCGGATAGTCCCGAGACACGACGCTGACCAATGGTATAAAACCACGCCCCTTCGTGCTCACCTAAGGCCTTCCCCTCTTTATTGACAATTTTGCCTTTTTTGGGCTTAATCACAGTTTGGAGAAAATCTTTGATATCCACCGGGCCGATAAAACAGATGCCCTGACTATCTTTTTTAGTAGCAGTGGGCAATTTCCAGCGGCGAGCCAGCTGTCGGATCTGCGGCTTGGTGTATTCTCCTACAGGGAAAAGGCAGCGCGACAGCTGATCCTGAGTGAGATTGTATACAAAGTAGCTCTGATCCTTGAGCGGATCTTTGCCCTTTAACAGCCCAAAGCCACCCTGGGTACCTCGGCGAATATGGTGCCCGGTAGCGATCATGTCAGCTCCCAGGCTAATGGCTTTTTGCAAAAAGAGGTCGAATTTGATCTCTTTATTGCACGCTACATCTGGGTTGGGTGTGCGGCCAGCCTTGTATTCGGCAAAAAAGTATTCTAGAACCCGCTTTTTGTATTCTTCTTCGAAATTAAAGGAGTAGTATGGAATATCTAAGTGCTGGCAAACCGCCCGTACATCGGCAAAATCGGCTTCGGCGCTACAAAAACCTGTGCCTTCTGTATCTTCGCTCCAGTTTTTCATAAAAACCCCAACCACTTCAAAGCCCTCCTGTTTTAGGAGTGCGGCGGCCACCGAGGAATCGACTCCCCCGCTCATAGCTACAAACACAGTGGGTTGGGCCTTTGACATAGTAACTGCTGGCATTGTAGCCCAATTAAAATTGGGTGGCCAGAGAGCCACCCAATGAGCTAAAGGGGTCGAGAAAAGGGCTTGGTTTTCGGGTCCTGCATGGGCCTGACCCGAGGCACCACTCTTCCCTCCATCCAGAAGAGATTGTGTTGCTGACCACCGCACTCCCCGCAAAGGCGAGCTTCTGCCCTCTGACCTGAGTCGAGAGTAATTCCTCGCCCAATAAATGAACCAACATCGAGCACTTGGATGGTAAACGGAGCTGTGGGACGAGCGATACCACAATGCTCACAAAGAGCAATTACTATGCCAGACCGCGCTTCCAATGCCCCACCATCGGAGCTACTTAGATCGCTTTCGCTCATAAGGTTCTCCTTGGTAAAAAATCGATAAAATAAGGTATTTTTAGCTTAGCATAAACCAAGAAAAGCGACCCCATTACAGGGTCGCCGGCGGTCAGGCTCTGGATCTTGT
>CAYWVE010000055.1:0-4646 GCA_964461775.1 uncultured Candidatus Saccharibacteria bacterium
GGCAAAGATTGGCTGGCTGGTGTCGAGGGTGTGGTAGCGGCCGATATCATCGACGCTAACCTTGTAGCGGCGAGCGATCGCGCTGAGAGTATCGTTGCGGGCTACCGAAATATAGATACCATCGACCGGGGGAACCTTGAGCTTTTGCCCTGCGGTCAGGCCATTGCCTTCGATCTTGTTGGCGTACTTGAGGGTGTCGGGGGATATCCCGAAGTCGCGGGCAACCGAAGCTACGGATTCGTTGGCTTTGACCTCGTAGACCAGGGTGGCATTGCGGTTGTTGCGAGTGATGATGGTTTCGGTGGCACCGGTTTTGAAAATATAGTCGCTATTTTCGCCTACGGTTACGATAACCTCATCGTAGCTGACATCTTCATTGAAATATTCGGACGAGGCTAGCTCGGCGATGGTGTGGCTGCGTTGGCCCGGCCCTGTACTGCTGCTAGCAATGCTGGGGGACAGGCCAGAGGCGACAACGATGATGGCTAGCAGACCGATGGCCCAATGGTGTCCAAATGATTGAAACGAGCGGTAGAGGTTTTTGCTGGTTAGTTTGGAAAGGGGTGTCTTGTATCCATTAGAAAAACGAAGAGACTTTAACGATCTCTTGTGGTTGGTGGGCGCCACTGGCTCGGGTTGAGCGGGGGTGGGCTCTATGGCTGCTGGTTTGGTTCGTCGCAACCGGAGTTTGTCGGAGAGTCGGTTGGGGCGAGGTGATTTAGGGTTACTAATTTGCGGAAAATTAATAACTAGACGAATGAGCCAAGGGGCTCGGGGACATAGGTTAGACTATCATTTTATAGGGCAATTATCAACCTAGCTGCTGACGACATTGACCCGGATAAGATTGTCGAAGCGGGTGGCTTGATCGGCGGCATCTACCAGGATGACAGAGGCGGTGTAGCTGCCGGGATTGACTGGAGCGGGGAGGGTGCGGCTAAAGACGCTAGAGCCGTGGGGATTGTTGAGCTCGTAGGTAGTGCCTTCGAATTCGACTAGCACTTTTTCGGTATTTAGCGATACCGGAATAAATACCCCAAAGCTGGTATCGGCAATGATGCGGTTGGGGCTGAGGCGGAGATTGGCCGTATCGATCTTGAGAGCTTCGGGTTGGATATGGATCGTAACGATATTGCTGGGCTGGCTGTTGATCTCGAGGTCGCTAACTGCGACGGCCGAAAGGCTTTGTTGGCCGCTACCAAGCGGGCGTTCGAGTCTGACCTTGAAGTTACCCTGGTTGTCGCTGCGGGTGATGGTGTTGGCACTGCCGTTGTTGGTGATTACTACCTTGGTGTTGGCGGGAGCAGTGCCGCTGACCTCAGGACGAAGCTGTGGAGTAGTAGTACCTTCGGCGGGGCTAGTGATTTGAGGAGTGGCGGGTACGCTGGCTTCGACTAATTCGATAAAGACGCTTTGATGCCGATTGGTGTCCCCAATGGTGATTTCGACTGATCCGATTACGGTGCCGCTGGTGTAGAGGAATTCGGTGCGAGTATCTTGCTCGGTGGCTTTGATGATCTGTCCACCGCCAGTCACGATATTGGCGTCGATTGGTTTGGGGGAGGAGCGGTGATCGGTGACCACTATACTGGTCTGCGTAGTGCCGTTGGCGGGGAGGGTAGTGCGATCGACCTTGATACTAAAGGCTGCGTTGGTCGTAAGCCCTAGGTTGCTACCAATGTCTTTGGCCAGAGCAGCCAAACTAAAACCCGTACTGCTAAATGCCAATACCGACCCTCCGAGGATGATCAGGAGGGCGATAGTGATGCTAATGATCAGGATTTTGTGATGGGGTCGGGCGTTGGTGAGCATACTAGACATTTTACCATGATGGGCCGGCTTGCGGGCAATCGGGTGGGGGCTGGTTTATGGTATAGTAATGGTACATAACCCGTTTAACCTGAGGTGGAATAGATAGAGATATGGTCAGAAAAAAAGAAACTCCAAAAGCTCGTGGATCGGCTGGTGAGGAAAAGAAGATTCGGATTGCCAAACCAGTAGCCGCGGTGGCGCCGGTGGAAGAGCAGGTGGTGCACGAGAAGCCTAAGCGAATTGGTCGCAAGCGCAATGCTGGCAAGGGTGTGGCTGTATTTGGTATTGTGCTGATTTTGCTTGGGTTGGGCTGGTTTGGCGCTCAGGCAATCATGGGACAGGGTGGCAATGTGCTAGCGGGATTGTTTGGAGGCGGCTCTGAATTGACCGGTGAAGAAGATGGACGGGTAAACTTCTTGCTGATGGGTAATCCGGGTGATCCGAGCCATGATGGTCCGAATCTGACCGATACTATTATCCTGGCTAGCTACGATGTAGAGCAGGGCTATCTGAATATGTTTTCCTTGCCTCGGGATTTGTGGGTAAACATGCCGGGATACGGGAATACGAAGATCAATGCTGTATACGAGATCGGTCGTTCAGACGATGGCAACGGTGCAGCTGCCCTGCGTGAAACGGTGGAGCAGCTGGTAGGGCTGGAGATACCGTATTACATGCGGGTTGATTTCGAAGGGTTTGAAAAGATTGTCGATGAGCTGGGTGGGGTAACGGTAGAGGTCAAAAAAGATTTGGTAGACCCGTACTACCCGGGGCCAAATGATGGCTACGAGACACTAGAGATCAAGGCGGGCCCTCAGACTATGGATGGCGATATGGCTTTGCGTTATGTGCGTTCGCGGCAGACTACCTCGGACTTCGACAGAGCCCTGCGTCAGCAAGAAGTATTGGTGGCTTTGCGCAATAAAGCCAACGACCTAGAGTTGTTGACCGCTCCGACTAAGGTGTTTGAGATCAACGACATCCTGGCAAGCCATTTCGAGACCAATCTGACTCGTCCGGAGTTTGAGAGATTCTTGGAATTGCTGGTGGACTTTGATTCTACCAATGTGGCCTTCAAGGTATTTGATGACTCGGTAGCTGGTTTGCTGTATGGCACCAAGGTAGATGCAGCTTATGTGCTCAAGCCGGTGAATGATGACTATAGCAAGATCGCTGATTTTGTGGCCAGTGCTTTGACTCGAGCTGGTAATCAGCCAGATCAGACGGCTGTGCCTGTCGAAGAGCCATTGAAGATAGAGGTGCTAAACGGTACCAATGTGACTGGTTTAGCCGGAGTGGTGGCCGAGAAGTTGAAGGCAGCTGGGTTCGAGATTGTTCGGGTGGGAAACAATGCGACCCGGGGAGTTACGCAGTCGGTTGTTTACGACAATACTGATGGACAGAAGTTTTCGGGAGTAAAGCGACTTTCTGAGATCCTGAAGGGAATCATTTCGGATGAAGAGATAACCCTAGGTGCCGGAGTGGATGCGCGAGTGGTGGTAGGTACGGATGCTCAGAATCTCCAATAATTCATCTTGAGCCGGGTATAGATCATGACGATTACTAGTTTACGCCGTTGGTTGTGGGAGAATCGTAAAGGAATCATCACTGCAGGAATAGCTTATCTATTCCTGCAGTTGGTTTTTTATCAGTCCGGGCAGTTGTGGACATGGGCTTTGGCTCACATGGCAACGCTGGCGATTGGTGTGTGGTGGATCGCTGGACCAAGCGTAGCTATGCGGCGGGTCTGGTTGATGGTGGCTGAGGTATGGTGGTTGGCGGCAGCTGGGCTAGGTTTTATTGTCTTCAGCTTAGTGGCCACATGGCAGTTTCAGATTACTGCTGCTTTGATGTTGGTAGCGGTCTTTTGGCTGTTGGTGGCGTATCGGCAGTATGCCGAGGAGGGAGATTGGCAGATCAAAACGCTACCTATCCTGGACTTTCTCAACCTGCTGGCATTTTTCTTTTTTGGAGCATCGACCCTCTTGGCGGCGGATTTTTATAGTTTGAATATTGGGTGGTTGGCGATGGCCTTTGTGGGTCAGGTAGTCCTGGCGATGTATCTACGATTTTGGCGGGAAGAGATTGGCGGGATGCGGCGGTGGTTGTATTTGATCTTAACAGCCGTAGTAACGCAGGAGATTTTGTGGGTGGTTAGCTACTGGCATCGGGGGGTTTACCTGAAGGCATTTTTGTTGGCTGTCATATTCTACTTGTTGGCAGATTTTACCATTAGCTATCTCAAGGGGATGCTGACAGTAAGGATGGTGATGGAGTATGTGGTGCTGGCGCTAGCGGTGGTGATCGGAGTTTTGATAATAGATGGCTTAGTGGTGTTGAGGTAATGGAGCGCAATTTTTCATCCAAAACAGATTGGCTGCTGGTCTTGGCTGCGGGAGTAATCGGTAGTTTGCTCACTGCTGGTTTGATGTGGTCGTTGTCTGCGAGTCGGGGAGATAGCATTATTAGCAATCAGCGGATAGTGGTAGATGAGGAGTCGGCTACGATTGAGGCGGTAGACAAGGTGCTGCCCTCGGTGGTAGCGATCGTGACCAGTGAGAATATCCAGACCTTTTTTGGATCGTCGTTTGAGCAGCGCGGTGGTGGGACGGGGTTTGTGATCAGTGCCGATGGTTTGATTGCCACCAATCGTCATGTGGTGGAGTCGGAGAATGCAAAATATTCGGTGGTGACCAGTAGTGGAGATACTTATGATGCGGAGGTGATAGCTCGGGATCCATTGGCCGACTTGGCGATACTCAAGATCCCAGCGCGGGACCTGAAGGTGGCGGATCTGGGGGATTCGGATAAGCTGGTGCTCGGCCAGCGCGTGA
>CAYWVE010000056.1:0-9097 GCA_964461775.1 uncultured Candidatus Saccharibacteria bacterium
AGACCGAGCGTTGCATCGACCACCGTGTCTCCGGCCTCGATCGGCAACAGCTCCTTCAGCCGAGTCAGCAATACTGGAATGTGAGTGAACCGTGTCATTTATATATTGTCTGGTGAGAGATCTGCCCTAAAGCTGGCAAATATTTAACTAAACCCAGGGGGTGGGTAAAGAATGCAAGCATTCTTTTTGGAGGTGAAGATTGCGGATAATTACGCTTTCTTAACTAATTGTGAGCCTGCTCAAGGGCAAGTCTCCCACCAGACAAATTGTCAAAAGTATTAAATAAACAAGTCTTCGGCTAGCTTCTCGGACTCTGGCTCGGTCTTGCGCTTGTAATCATTCCACGCCTTTTCCTCCCAGATTTCCAACCGACTCAACAAGCCGGCTACCACTGTTGGGTTTTTGGTTTGCAACTGAGCAAAGTCGATCAAGTAATTTGGCAAATTGATTCGCCCCTGTGCATCGACATCTACCTCGTATGCCCCCGCCAACATCAATCGCGAGAAGGCCCGAGCAGCAGTCGAAGACACCGGCATTTGGCTCAACTTTTCAACTAGCTTGCTCCACTCGATCATCGTGTACAAAAACAAGCAGCCATCCAAACCCTTGGTCACAATTGCTCCTTTTTTCAAAGCATTGCGAAACTTCGCAGGGATAGCGAGTCTGCCCTTGTCATCGAGTTGATGGCGGTACTCGCCGATAAATAAGTTATCCACTTTTTTCTCCACTTTTCCCCACTTTTATCCACAACGCTCTTATCGTACACCACTATTGTTGTTCCATTCAACACTTTTCTATCGCATACACGATTAAACTAGACCCATAGCTAATTTGTCACAAACCCACCCGCCACTTCTCCTATAGTTACCCACATTGGCACACGCTAAACTTAGCCAGCAAAGCTTGCTATATAGGCAAAATCCTCCTAAACTGGCGATGATCCAAACCTTAACAATTCAAACAAGGAGTACTCCTTATGCCTGCCAACAAATCCGCAAAGGCACTGCTTAGCGCCAAACCCCCTCCTAGGTGGCTCGATTTCGAGATCTGTCGAGTTTTCTGCCAGGATCGCTGGGCTATCACCCTGACTCTCGATCGCCCCCTCTGGAATGAGGCCGCGCAGCTCCTCCAAGCCGACTCCACCCTGATGACGCCAGTCCTAGACTGCGACCGCCATACCTTTCGTCTGGGCTTAGGCCGACATGTCCTGTGGCAGCCCCCAACAGTTGGCCTGCTTAGCCGCTGGGGCTTCGGTGGCTGTGTCATTAGCCAAGGCTACAGAGACGACACCAGCCACGCAGAATTCAGGATCCCGGTACGCAATCACGATGGTGGATTCAGCGATCTGCTCTACATGAAAAATGTAAGGATGAGCATCTATGTAATGCTGGAAGCCATCCATCGCGCCAAAGAGCGCTCGCCCTTCACCGCAACCGATGAAGTTACTCCATCGCAAGGCATCATCTTCAACACTTTCAACCACGGGCGTAGCCCCTTCACCGTCGCCATCGACAAACACGCCCTGCTCGAGATCCAGACCACAGGATTCGGCTTTGAGCCAGAGGGTCGATCAGTCAGCACTGCAAATGAGTGGATGAAGATCATCTGGGATCATTTAGGAGAAACCGAGCCCCCTCCCATCTGCGAGCTGATCGACGGCAAACCAGAGATCTGGTTTAGAGGCAGGAAGATTGTCGCCCCCTCGCACACCGCCCCTGAGCACGGAGCGTTTCTGGTCTGGCACAACCACATCAACTGTCCATTCACCCGAGCACCACTTGAACTTACTGTGTTGTGCGGACTCATCCAGCTAGTCCAGAATACCCAGATGGACAGATCCCCTAGTTATAAGCGAGCTCTTTTCGAGATGCAGCAGAGCGTACCGTCAACCAACTAACGAACTTGCTCCACAATCAGTACGAGGCACCTCAGAATAGGTGCCTCTTTTTCATATCCGAGCTCCATAGATCCTTGCTTCCACCTACAGTAACGCCATCAATCAGGGGTCACCACCCACCTCGACATTTCAATCTGTACAAACAGCCTCTTCGTGCTGTACCATACCCATAACCCTTCGGCTTAGCCGAATATTTCACCTTTACAATCAGGAGGTTACCATGAAGGTCTATTCCAGCTTAGAATTGGCTACCAGAGCTATACCCAAGCTCGATAGCTTCAAGATCGTCATCGAGCAGGCTCAGGATTGCTTGCAAGCCGATCCGGCCATCGTCGCCGCCATGACGCTCGGGTCAATCGCCTACGATCAGCACAGCCCTACCAGCGATATCGACATCCTCTGTATCCTCGCACCGGGGCACCTCAGCGCACAGCCACCATCTCTGGCTCATCTGGTCGGTTGTGCTCACTCGCTGCATGTACCGCTAGGGCTCATCTTGCTCGACCAAGCCAACGCCCAAGCCGGCCTGCACCGGATCATGCCTGCCTTTCACCAACATCTCGAGATCGTCGGCCAGCGCCATGGATTCCTCAAGGGCAACCCTCTTGAGCACATCTGCAAACTCCCCAGTACGATCGAAGTAGATATCCAGACCTACATGGTCCGCAAGATCGAAAAGCTAACCAAGATCTTGGCCGAGCTCAAGTATCTCAGCCACGAAAGCCAGTGTAGAGACCTTTCCGATGTGCTCTCTACCCCGCTGCACATCGCTCGCAAAACTCTGCAGCTATACCAGGGTGAGGATTATCAGGGGAATACCGATGATCGGTACACTGTCCTCAAAACCTATCGCAATCATCCCAAAATTCCTGCCCAGCTCCGCGACATTCAGCTCGAGAGTATCCTGCTGTATCACGATGAATACCGCAAGCTGCTCGCCCGCCACAGCCCACCCAATGTCACCCTGGAACAGTACTACACCCAGGAGATCACTCGCCTACTGACCATGGTCACACCCAGTGCCATCGACTTCATCCAGTCCAACCTCCAGCTCCTTCACGACCAAAAACTAGTCCGCTCAATCTGAGCGGACTTTTTTTAATTAACTAATTTGTCTTCCAGCCACCGAGCAATATCCGCCAGAGCAATCCGCTCCTGCTCCATACTGTCCCGATGCCGCACTGTTACTGTTTTTTCATCGGCCTCTGCCCCATCAAAATCGACTGTAATACAAAACGGGGTTCCGATCTCATCTTGTCTCCTATACCGCCGTCCAATCGTTCCAGACTCATCGTACTCAATCATCCACTTTTTGCGCAGCTCCCCTACCAAATCATTGGCAATGGCAAGCAAGGGCTCTTTTTTGACCAAGGGCAATACTGCTGCCTTGATCGGAGCCAAGCGCGGATGAAACTTCATCACAATCCTCTCTTCTACCTTTTCTCCCTCACCTACCTCTTCTTTGCTATACGCATCTACCAAGAAAGCGAGAATAGCCCGATCCACACCTCCGGACGGCTCGATCACATGGGGCAATACCTTTGTCTTGGTCTCTTCATCAAAATAGCGCAGCTCTTGGCCAGAAGCCGCCTCGTGAGCCGCCAGGTCAAAATCTCCCCGATTGGCAATCCCCTCCAGCTCCGACCAGCCAAACGGAAACTGATATTCCACATCGGTGGCTGCAGCCGCATAATGCGCCAACTCATCGGCCTCGTGGGGGCGCAAACGCAAGTTTTCCCTCCGGATCCCCAGCTGGGTATACCACCCAAACCTATTTTCGATCCATTGGTCAAAATGCAGCTTGGCCTCGGCGGCATCGCGTACAAAATATTCTAGCTCAAACTGCTCAAACTCTCTGGTCCGGAAAATAAAGTTGCCCGGGGTAATCTCGTTGCGAAAACTCTTGCCGATCTGAGCTATCCCAAATGGCAGCTTGACCCGCGAGGTATCTAAAACATTTTTGAAATTTACAAATATCCCCTGCGCCGTCTCGGGCCGCAAATAAACCGTATTTGCCGAGTCCTCCGAAGGACCAGCAAATGTCTTGAACATTAGATTAAACGCTTTCGCCTCACCACTCACTACAAACCTTTTCTCTTCTTCGACAAAGTACAGTTGCATCGAAGCCTTCTCCAAGAGGCTAATCATGTTATCAAAAGCAATCTGCTGGCCCACTGCCACCTCCTGATTAGAAGCTCCAAAATACCCATCCATCACCTGAGCAAAAGCATCGTCTCTATCTTTGAAATTAGCGCTAGCCAAAGCTTCAAAATCCGCTTGGGTCGCCACCCGAGTGACTTTATCGGCCCGGTACCGCTTTTGGGTCGCCTTGTCCTCTATCAACGGATCGGTAAAGTTTTGCAGATGCCCGCTCGCCTCCCATACCTTAGGGTTCATCAAGATCGCCGCGTCCATACCCACTACATCGCTCCGCTGCATTACGGTCGCCTGCCACCAAGCTTGTTTAACATTGTTTTTGAGCAATACCCCGTATGGGCCGTAGTCCCAAGTATTGGCAAACCCACCATAAATCTCGGAGCCAGGATAAATAAAACCCCGCCGCTTGGCGATATTGACCACCTCTTCCATACTGGGCTGCACTTGCTCTTTCATAAGTACCATAATACCAGATTATTCCACTCCCTAAGGGGAATAAAAAATTCCAAAGCAAGAATCCCCAAGATATCGGGGCTTTTCTTGCCCGCTTGTCATCCTGAGCAGAGTCGAAGGATCTTATAAATCCCAACCTGTCTCTCCGAGGCACCGAGGAGGTACCTTGGTGTTCATACAAAATATCTTCTTATTATATTAAGGTAGCCCCTCGGTTCCCTGCCTACCGGCAGGCAGGTTCGGGGAAACAATCCCCTTTAGTTTTTATTGTTCGTTCTGGATTCCCGCCTACGCGGGAATGACAGAGAACGGGAGCGCCTGCCTGCCGGAGGGAGGCTGCACGGGAACAGCACATACAAAATGAAAAGGCTGCCTCTCGGCCGCTTCTCTTCACTAGGTCACTAGGATACTAGGCCACTAAGCAATCCCGTTCCCCCTCAAGTCCTTATTCCGCCTCCACTACAATCTGGATCTCTTTCTTCACCTCCTCAGCAGGCACCCAGAGTGCCGTGTATTCACCCACCTGCTTGATTGGCACGGTCAACACAATCGAGCTCTCCTCTACCGGCACACCCAAAATATCTTTCATCACCCCAGAGATCAGTCGCTCATTCACCGACGCAAACAACCCACCCTGCTTATTGAGCTTGGCTTTGATGATGATAGCCTTTCCAGTCAGCTGATCCGCCAATATCTGCCAACTCTCTACTTTGGCGTCCTTGCTAGCCTGCTTCTGTCTCGCCTCTTGCTGCAATTTTGCAATCGCTCCCGCACTAGCCACAATCGCCAATCCTCGATTTACTAAAAAATTGCGACCATAACCATCGGCTACAGTCTTGACCTCACCCTTGTGACCGATCCCTTTTACATCTTGTAACAAAATCACATCCATAATATATATTGTGTTTATCTCAGTGCGTTCTTCGCTGCCTCTAGCTGATTGTCGCTTCCCTCAGCTGCCTCTACCATTCGATCCGGGGCGATCCCCTCGTCGCTGATCGACCGGCCGGCCGGAGTGTACCATTTGGCTACCGTAACCCGCAAGGCAGAGCCATCGGGGAACTCCTCTACCGCCTGCACACTTCCCTTACCAAAGGTTTGCTCGCCCACCACGACCGCCTGGCGATTGTCCTGCAACGCTCCAGCTACAATCTCAGCCGCCGAGGCACTGCCGTTGTTTACCAGCACAACCACCGGAATATCTTTCAGTCGACCGTCACGACTACTCAAAAATGGCGATATCTGGCCCGTCTTAAATCGCTCTTCTACTATTTTATCTCCGGTCTGCAAAAATTCTTCAGCCACCGTCACCCCAGCGTCCAAGAACCCCCCGGGATTATTACGCAGATCCAGCACTATTCCTTTGGCACCTTTTTGGACAACCTGATCAACAATCCGATCAAATTCGCTGGTTAGCTCGCTACTGAACCGATACAAACTCACCACGGCAATATCCCCATCAAACTCTACCTCTACGCTCGCCTGCCGGATCAATCCTCGTCGCACCTCCAGCACACTCATCTCTCCATCTCGCAATATACTCAAATCCACCCGGCTACCCGATGGCCCCTTGATCTTTTGCACCACCTCAGCCAGACTCAACCCTTCTATATTTACCCCATCCACAGCTACCACCACATCGCCAGCCTGCATACCAGCCGCCTCCGCTGGCGAACCAGCTAACGGAGCAATAACAGTCAGCCGACCATTTACCACATCGATCTCTACTCCTATACCCTCGTAGACTCCGTCGAGTGAATCAAAAAATTGCTTATTTTCATCTGGGTCAGTAAATACGGTGTATGGGTCACCGATCGCCGCCACCGCTCCCTTGATCACCCCATACAAGACATCCTCGTAGTTGGGGGTCCCGTAATACTTCTGCTCTACCGTATCCAACACCTGCCACAGCAGGCTCAGATCCGCTCCTTGCAAATCTTGGCCCTGCAGCTCACTTACAAATACCTTGCCATAATCATAGGCACTCAGCCGCTGGTGATAGCCTTGGGTCAAACCCAAAACATACACTGCCGCCAGCGTGATCACCCCCAGACCCGTCCATAGCCACCGTTTCTTATCCATAAACAACTTTCCCCATTCTATCATTAAATGGCTAGTTGGTGATTTTGAATAGCCAGATCTCTCGACTCCACCTACCTACCGGCAGGCAGGTTCGGGATGACACTATCAAAAAGGCCCGATCTCTCGGGGCTCTCCAATTTTTTAATTTTTAATTTGTAATTTTTAATTGCTCCCATATCCAAGGAAGGGAGAGCAGCAACTATAACAGCCCCCTGCTTGTGTTCCCCGGAGGGGGTGCAGTTGGCTTGTGCAGCCCTCTTTCTTGTTCCCTGAAGGGAGAGCAGCGAACCTGTCCCGACTTTAGTCGGGATGGGCTATGCCCATGAGCGTTGAGAGGGAAACCTCAGGTTTCCCTCTCAAATCTTGTTATACATGCAAATGCGTCTTGGTCGCCCACGCACTCGATACCACCCCTACTACTAAGCCAAGGCCGAGCTGGACAAACCCCAGGAGCACAAAGAATCCAGTCGTAAACATCGGCTCCGACCCCTCGCTCAGCAGTTGACTTGCTATCAGAGGCTGTACAAAGCTGGCATACAGTATCAACATCACCGCCATAGCCACCACGGTCGCCACCACCGCATAGAGCATCCCTTCGATCAGGAATGGCCAGCGGATATACCAGTCGGTCGCCCCAACCAGCTTCATGATCTCGATCTCTCTGCGGCGAGTAAAGATCGTAATCCTAATCGTATTAAAGATAATCAGCAGAGCCAGCACTATCAGCACCAGAGCCAGCACCAAGCTCACTTTTTGGACCGTACTACCAAGTCCGCGCAATCGCTCGATCAGCTTCTGGTTATCCTCCAGGCTGGTCTCCGATACAATACTCCCCACCTGCGAAGCCTGGATCCTCTCCACGATCCCCTCAATCAAATACGGATCATCGGCCTTCACCTCTATACTGGCTGGCAAAAAGTTATCGTCGGCTGGCACCACCTCGCGGATAATCGATCGGTTGCGATTCTCTGCCAAAAATTTGTCCAGAGCTTCTTGAGGAGAGATATACAGCACCTGTCGTACTCCGTCGTACTGCTCCACCTCACTCTTCAGCGCCAACGCCTGCTCCTCGGTGGCCGTTTCTTTCAAAAATATCGCCACATCGATCCGCTCATTGACCGCCTGGATCGAAGCTCCTATCACCATATTGAGCGATGCTAATATACTGACGATCAGTAGAGCCTGAGCCATGATAAACACCGCCGCCAAAGACAACCATCCATTGCGGATAAATCCATTCCAGGCCGATCGCAAACTCCTCTGCAAATAAATTAGCATCGTGTATTTAGTTTAATCCGAGTCCACCACAAAATTTAAGCGTGCATCGTACCGTCCCCGCTTCTGATCCTTTTCTATTTTGCCATTTACCAAAGTAATTACCCGCTTGTGCACCATGTTTACTATCTCGGGATTATGCGCCACCAATAGCACAGTTGTTCCCATCTCGTTGATCTTCATCAAAAGCTTGGCAATCTCTAGCGCATTCTTGGGATCCAAGTTACCGGTAGGCTCATCGGCTATCAAAAACTTAGGCTTAAACACCAAAGCTCGCGCTATTCCCACCCGTTGTGCCTCGCCCCCCGACAGCTCTTTGGGGAACCGATTGGCTTTGTCTTTCAACCCCACCAGATCCAAAATCTTGGTCACCTCGCGGCGAATCTCCCGATCTGGCTTGCCCGACACCTCCATAGCAAAGGCAACATTTTCATACACCGTCTTGTCCGACAGCAGTTTATAATCCTGGAAAACTACCCCAATCTGCCGCCGGTAATATGGGATATACTCCTCTTTGAGCAAGTGAATATCTTTGCCATCAATCGTAATCCGCCCAAATGTCGGGCGTTCTTCGCACAATAATAGTTTGATCAAAGTAGATTTTCCCGCTCCCGATGGCCCCACCAAAGTTACAAACTCTTGTGGATGAATATCAAAACTAACATCATCCAAAACTTTTTTGGTGCCGTAGTGCTTGATCACATGTTCAAAAGAAATCATATTAGTGGCGTCGACGAATAAGCTTACAACAAGGTTATCGGCTCCCGGTTTGTTTCTCCGAGGAACCGAGGAGGTACCTTAATTTAATCCGCGTAAATCCTTCCTTGTATTAGCATGTGCTTTTTCATTCTACCCCATTTTTTAATTTTATTCTCAAAACTCCGAGCCTCCTCCTCCACACCAAACTCCCTTGCCCACAATAGCTGCACGGGTAGCCTAGTGCCAGTATAAACCGCTCCGTGACCCGAATTATGCTGATCTACTCGTTCGCATAAGTCAGTAGTCATTCCCACATACAGCGACTTATCCGCACATAAAAGAATGTAGACAAACCAAGTGTAGGAAAACCCCATTTTTAATTACATTACGGTAATTCCTCGGTGCCTCGGAAAATCATTTTTTTAATTTAACCTTCCCCCTTCATCCACGCCAACACGCTCATAATCACCTCGTCCAGCTTACCTTCTTTAATTGCTTCGTTTACCCGACTGCTCTCAAACCCACTCCTGTGGT
>CAYWVE010000057.1:0-6953 GCA_964461775.1 uncultured Candidatus Saccharibacteria bacterium
CAGCTCGGCTAACTTCAGACAGAAGCTTTTGACTGCCTCCTGGATCTGAGGCGTGACCAGAATAGAAATGTTGGGATCTCCATCATGACCAGTGCCCGGGCCAGGAATATTCAGAAACTGCCCGTAGCGGAGGAAGAGAAGCTGATGCCCGAATCGAACTGGACTCAACTCCATGTCTTCGTAGTCGTAGCCGGCATAAAAGAGGCTGGTCTGGGGATAGGCAGAGAGATGCCCCACAAAGTGCTCGAGATGATTGCCCACAAAATGGGTAACCTCTTGGCCGACCTTGGGATGATCTGCCAACTGCTTGGCAATCCCAAACATCCCTGCCAGCCAGCCCACACCGGGCCACCGCGTGATGCCACGAGTGCCGTGGAACAGCTGGCCAGTAGCCTTGTCCCAGCCCTGGGCCACCAAGTACTCCAGTTGGGGAGCTACCTGGTAACCAGAATATGGATACTCGATGGTGGATAGCGTGAATGATGCCGCCGAAGTCTGAAAGTGAATTTTTAATCCACCGTCAGAAACCTCTGGCTGAGCGTATTCGAATTTCTGCCCATGGTGATGCCACCATGGAGGGCCAACACCTGCCATGCAAACCTCCGGTACAAAGGATAGCCACATTAAAAACCAAAAAGGCAGGTTTGTATAGGGTCAACTCGCTTTTTTAAAAAAACCGCCCTGTAAAGGGCGGGGATAGCTAGGCGGGGTTTTCTGTGCGATAGCGGGCCAAGAGTAGCTTGATCAAAGGTGGTGCCGCAAATGTGGTACCAATGATGACCAAGACAATGACCGAAAAGATCTCGCTCGATATAGCACCGAGAGCCATACCAGTAGAAGCAAAGATCAGGCCCACTTCGCCACGAGGTACCATAGAAACACCAACCAAAGCTTTTTCGGTAATACTCCCCTGCGCACCAATACCAGCTACGACCTTGGCGGCAATGGCAATAAGCGTGATAATGCCGGCAACTAGGTAAAGGTTGGGATTGAGCAACGAGGCAAAGTCGATCTGCAGGCCGGTGTAGACAAAGAAAACAGGAACCAAGATAAGCCCCAGGTTGCCAATGAGGTCTTCGATGTGACCGTGCTCGTGCTTGGCGATAAGCTTGGTAATTTTTTCCTTTTCTTCATCGTCAAATCCACGGAGTCGCCGGAGATCAGTGGCAATGGGCGGAAGCTGGAATGATGTGAAGTGAACGGCATCAAGGATAAGACCGGCCGCAAATGCACCAACGATAGGTGCCAGTCCAACCAGCGTAGCCAAATACGAAAATACCAGGGCAAACCCGAGGGCTAGAGTGAGCTTCATGCCAATACCAGTACTGATAGCCGAGAATGCCCGAGAGAGGGTCTTGGCAAAAATACCACCGAGCAAGATAGCGAGCGCGAGAAAGGCAAAGGCCTTGGCTGATAGTATGCCGACCATACCCAGACTCACTGCGCCCCCAGCGGCAATGGCCGATACTACTGCCAATACCAGAAGGCCCAGCACATCGTCGATAACCGCCGCGCCCAGCACCACTTGTGCGGGGCGGGTCTTGCTCATACCCATAGCCTGAAAGACATAAGCAGTGATACCTACGCTAGTAGCTACCAGAGCTGCACCGAGGAAGAGATGGGAGGCAATCGGCGCCTCGGGGAAGAATAGTGGCCCCAACACCCATGTGCCGAGGACAAAGGGCAGGGTAGCGCCGATCATAGCCACCAGCAGCGCGTTGGCGCCCACTTTAGCCATTTTGCCGATGTTGGACTCTAGCCCGATCTGGAACAATAAAATAACCGCTCCCAGCTCGGCGATAAAGGCTAGTATCTGGCTGTCGCGGGCTTCGAACAGTATGCTCACACCAAAATACCCGAGGGCCGATAGGGCAATGCCGGCTGCAATCTCGCCCAAGACCCCGGGCTGACCGAGCTTTTCTACCGCTCCACCGAGCTTGGCAGCAATGAGCAGTATGGCGAGCAAGACAAAGGTAATGCCAATAGCCCCATGCCCTGCTTCGCTCCCACCCGCTCCCCCGGCTGCCAAAGCTGCATCGGTAAAGCTAAACAGACAGAATAGAGAGGCCAGCAGCGAAAGAGTCAGATTTTTGGCGGTGGGGAGTAGCTTGAACATGGTGAGTTTGGATAATGTGGCAGAAGCTAGGTTGATGTATAGATTTACTTATTCTAGTTTTCTTCGCACCCGAGAGCAAGGGGTTGCGATTTACGGTACTATAAGGGGGCGCGAGTATCTAGTCCGATTTTTGGCGTCTTCGGATATAGCCAACCTAGTAGAACTATTGTTTGTCGAGCACACCATACTAACCCCAAAATCTAGAGTCTATGGAAATAGAAGTAGTAAAGTTTGTCGAGGATCAGCGCGTAGGAGTGCTGGCAGTGGCGATGGAAGACGGCAGCGTACATGGGGCGACCGTCCACTTCGCGCATGTTAAAGATCCGCTGACCTTTGTGTTTTTGATTTCACCAAAGTCGAAAAAGGCCGAGCCGCTGCTTTTGGCTGAGTCCCCCGCTAGCTTTGTAATTGGCACCGACGAAGGAACTATGAAAACCATGCAAATAGACGGGATGGCTCAGATCACCGAATCAGCAGAGTTGCGATCCGCGTATTTTGCCAAATTTCCCGACAAGCTGGAGAAATTTCCCGATGGAATACTAATCGCCTTGACCCCCAGCTGGTGGAGATTTACCGATATGAAACATCCCGATGGAAGAAAGGTACTTTCCAGTGAAGATGCAAGGTAGTTTTGCGGTTGGATGGGCGATTGAGTGATAAGATAAAAAGGTGATGAGGTCTGGGGATTTATTTAAACTGGTGATCAGCATTGCCGTAGCCCAAGCCGCGGGATTGATTGGAGCCTTGTTTACCACACCAGCAATAGCTGGCTGGTATCAAACATTGACCAAGCCCGAATTGGCACCACCCAACTGGATCTTTGCTCCAGTCTGGACTGGTTTGTATTTGCTGATGGGAATTGCTGCTTTTTTGATATGGAGAGAGGGACTGAATAAAAGCAATGTCAAAATTGCTCTAAGTCTGTTTGTTGCTCAATTAGCACTAAATACTCTGTGGTCTATCATCTTTTTCGGTGCTCGCTCCCCTGGTTGGGCATTGGCAGAGATTGCCGTGCTGTGGTGCGCCATACTGGCTACTACGGTAGCTTTTTGGAAAATATCCAAAGTAGCGGGCAGCTTAATGATCCCGTATATCCTGTGGGTTTCGTTTGCAGCTTATCTAAACTATTCAATCTTTATTTTAAATAGATAATGTCACAAACAAAAAAGAAGGTCTTGGACCTGCGGCCCCCGCTTACAGTCGCTAAGCAAGCAGAGCTAGGACTCTTGCTCAGAAGAGAGTTTGGCCGAGGTGGGACCATGGTGGGTGTAGCGCGAGCGCGGGATCTCAAGAACCGGAGAAACCTGAGCCCAACCACCATCAAGCGAATGGTGTCATACTTTGCACGACATGAAGTAGATAAAAAGGCTCCTGGTTTTGGGAACTTGCTCAATCCATCGGCTGGCTATATTGCCTGGTTGCTTTGGGGTGGCGATGAGGGAAAGCAGTGGGCAGAGAGTCAGCTGGCTGCGGGAGTAACCGCATCCTAAAATAAAACAGCCGCCCTGTGTAGGGCGGCTTTGATTGTAGTAGTGTGTTAGGCTTGAGGTGATAAGAGCGGATATATCAAGAGCGGGCATCGCTGAATGATCCTACGAAACTCTGACACACCGGTCACCATAAATCAGAATGGCAAAGAAAAATAGTAGTTCGATTGGGTTAGCGTTGGGTGCGGGTGGCTCCAAGGGGTTTGCGCATATTGGGGTAATAGAGGCGCTGGAAGAAGCGGGGGTGAAGATAGATTGTATAGCCGGCTCGAGCATGGGCGCTTTGATCGGTGCGCTGTATGCCAAGGATCTAGATATTAAGCAGGTAAAGGCTATTTTTATTGACTCCAGTACCTCTACGCTGGTTAGAGGCTTTTTGAACTTAGCCACAACAGGTGGATTGGTGAAGCCAGGTCGGATTGAAGAATTTATCAAGAAACAGTTGGGCAACATAAAGTTTGAAGATCTGCAGATACCGCTAGCAATGGTTGCTACCGACATAAATACCGGAGAAGCTGTGATTATTCGTAGCGGGTCAGTGGTAAAAGGCGTTATGGCCAGCATTGTAGCACCTCCGATAATGCAACCAATAAAAATCGGGGGGCGGATACTGACCGACGGAGGCCTCAGTAACCCACTGCCGGTAGATGTGACTAGAGAGTTGGGCGCTGAAAGGGTGGTAGCTGTTAATCTGACTAATGGATACTTCAAGAAAAAAGTTAGCCTACGAAACAGGGTGGCCGATATGGCACAGAGAGCAGTTGCCTTAAGTCAGGTGCGGCTAGCCGGTCTGATGGGAGCCGATGCCGATGTGACCATATCTCCCAAAATCGATAACCAGATTATTTTGGGATTTGAGAATCTGTTTAACGATAAAATTATTCGTGCGTACACTCGCGCGGGAAAAGTGGCTGCGCAAGACATGATGTCGAAAGTCCGGAGATTATGAACTAGATCAGTCCTACTCCATCACCTGGCGATAGAGGTCTTCGGTGGCCTTCACCATCTTGGTGATGGTGAATTTCTTGAGAGTAGCGGGGTAGTTGGCTACTATCTTTTTTTGGAGCTTTTTGTCGTTGAGCAGCTTAGAGATAGCAGTGGCTAGTTTTTTGGGAGCATCGTGCTCGACCAAAATACCGTTATGATTGTGCACGATGATTTCGGGGATGCCCCCGACTCTGCTAGCAATGATCGGTACGCCAAAGCGCATAGCTTCGAGCAAGCTGAGGCCAAATGCTTCGGAACGCGAAGGCAACACAAACAGCTGCAAATTTGCCAGAGCTGGCTCGATGTCGGATACATGTCCGGCGAAGACAACCTTGCTCGATATGCCCAACTTATCTGCTAACTGCTCGAGTGATTTGCGCAGCTCTCCCCCGCCCACAATTACCAATTTGAGTTTTGGCCATTTGGTGTGCACCTGGGCAAAGGCGGAAATAAGGGTGGAGGTGCCTTTTTGAGAATTGAGTGCCCCGACGGTGCCGATAATCTGATCACTGGCAGATAGAGCGTGACTTTGACGAAATTCTTGAATGACGCTGGCTGACAATTTGGGCTTGGTGCTAACGATACCGTTGTAGATGGTTACCACCTTGTCCGGCTTGGAGATGCGAGCAGAGGTAAGGAAGATGCGGACAGCATCGCTGACGGCAATGGTGCGGTGCGTAAACCAGCCGAGGGTTTGCATGGCGCGGAGGTGTGTCCAGTGTAGCAATGGGTTGTCGAGCTTGAAGTGATGCGTGTAGGTATGCTCGGTATGGATAACTTTGAAGTGCATACCTTTCACCGCCAAGCGTCCAAGTACGCCAGCTCGCTGACCGTGAGTGTGGACTATGTCGGGTTCGTATTTGGTCAGGATTTTTTTGATTGCTGCAATCGCAGAAAGATCGGCGCGCCCTCGCATGGGTACGGTAAATACCGGCACCTTGAGCGCCTTGAGAGCTTTTGCCAGTGGTCCTTCGGGTAGAATTGCACTGACAATAAATTTGTTGCGATCGATATGTCGAATTAGCTCGAGCAGGTGCCTAGGAGCACCAGTAATGTGGTGCTCGGCGATGATGTAGATGATGCTGATTTTGGATGATCGCGGCATATGTATATTATACAACGACCATGGGGTGCAGGGAGCGAGATAATAGTTGCTTATTTGTCATCCCGAGCCTGCCTTTGCCGGCAGGCAGGCCTGTCGAGGGATCTAGTTTCCGGTCCGCATATCTTTCTTGTTTTCGTTCTGGATTCCCGCCTGCGCGGGAATGACAGCGGGAGACGGGAACGAACGCCAAGATCCTGAAATGAATTCAGGATGACGGAAGCAGAGGGCAGATCCCTCGACTCCGCTCGGGATGACAGAGGACTGAACCGAGGGAGAGTGAAGCTTAGTAGTCGTGATTCAACTCACAACCAGGGGCTAGAAAAAAGAGCAACGGGTTGTTGCTCTTTTGGAGAAATAGCACGGCTCAAGGGCCGGAAGGTTTGCGGAAAAGCCGGATTGGCCAGGCATCGTCGGGTAGCAAGAAAGGCCAGATCAAGGCACAGATGGGTAGATGGATCAGGATCCTATCCATGACCTCCCCTACGCTCACCTCCTGACCGTCCTGAGCCTCCTGGATTGCTCGGGTTAGTGTGTGCCTGAGGCCTGCGCAATAACACAGGACGATCCCGCAGAGATACGCAGCGCCAAGACAGAACAATAAACCGACTATCATGGTGGGCATTGAGCCACCTCCTTTGGGATTTAAGGGTACAGTGCGTCAGAGGGATTGTACTATAGTCGAGAACTGATAGCAATTTGTTGTGACGATGCTGACTGTCAGTGATTTACTATGCCTTTGTAAATAAAAAGGGGCGGGCCTATTCAAGACCCGCCCGTGACCATGCCATGGTTCGTCCAGCTTGTGCGTAAAGTGGCGCCAGCCACAAAAAACCCCACAAAGTCAAAGTACCTTTCATTTGCGCCCAAGCACTGTGCGGTCCCTATATGGGTACTGCCATTGCGCTAGGTTGCTGGCTTTGTCTATCGACTACGATCGCGGCCGTGTAGCTACCACCAGCCCGAAACTCCACATCTGGATCCCCGCACAAACGAGGTGTTGTGGCCTTGTCGAAGAAAAAGCTAAGCAAGCAAATGACTGGGGCCCCTGTCATGATTCTCGAACAAGCCTGCGTGGCTCCTCGATGAACTCGAATCAGTACCGCTCAGAGACGGCACAACCCAGTGCTGGCTTGAAAGGTGTCGAAGTCGAAGCTGGATGCGAACCTCAAAAAAAGGAGCTGCCGGTGCCGCTAGTCCGTCGGCGACACTTAACAAAATCGTAGACCAAAGATTTATCCTGGTCAAGAGTTTTCTGTAC
>CAYWVE010000058.1:0-4630 GCA_964461775.1 uncultured Candidatus Saccharibacteria bacterium
ACCGAAATAATAACTGTAGCAAGCCGCAAAAAGGCACTATCGGTGATGCTGCCAATCACCAACGGAGTAGCCAACACAAACAAATATAAACCCATAAACTCCAGGATATTATTGCCATAGATCAAGTGCCTCCGAGCAGTCCTGGGCTGATCTGCTGTAATCTCCGGACCAGTGTTGCTATACACGGATGCTGCAAAAATAAAGCTAAAAGTACTAATAATCAAAAATAGCAGTGGTACCTCTACGGTGCCATCAAACGATCCAAACTGGCTGATAAGCGCACCAGTAAAAAACAGCGACACCGCACTCATAAATGAAGCAAAGGTAACCCCTACCTCTACCTCCAAAGCTAACCCTTCTTTATTTATGCTCATAGATTGTTATTAGCCCACCAAATAAGTTAGCGGATTCTGCGCCGCACCATTCAGCCAAACCTCGAAGTGCAAATGAGGCCCAGTGGTCAACCAACCCGCACCCGTAGTACCCGGAGTAGCTCCTGTCCGCCCAATTACCGTACCTGCAGTAACAAACTGACCGGTAGATACCGAAACAGCGCTAACATGACCATAAACCGTAAGCATGCCATTGCCGTGATCCAGTGCAACGAATGAGTACGCTGGCGAACCGTCGAACTTGACCCGCGACACATAGGCATCGGCCGGGGCTTTAATTGGCGTACCCTGGGGAGTTGCTACATCGATAGCATTGTGAGGAATCTTGAATCGTTTTACATAATCCCCATCTCTAAACCCGGCTGTCACCTTGCGTGATGGGATCGGCCACAGCAATGAGTACTTGCCTTGATTCAAGGCATTGCGTCGCGACGAAGCCGCCAGCTGGGCGATCTCCGACTCCAATTTCTGCTGCTCTACCACCGCCTCCTCCAATCGCCGCTGATACTCCGCCTCAGTCAGGGTGGCATCGGTCAACAAAGCTTCTTTAGATACTTGCTGCACACTCAAATTTCCATGTTCTAGCTGTTCGCTAGCCTGAAGCTGCTTCAGGTCGCGATCTGCTTTCTCTAGCTCACCCTTTTTGGCCGACAAGGTATCGTTAAGATCCTGCAAGATAGAAATTGTATTGGTAATCCTACCCTCAATAGTAGTGATGTACTCTACTTGGCTCATAAACTCAGACAAGTTGGATGATCCTACCAACACTTCCAGCAAACCTACCCGTTTGCGAACATAAGCCTCTTTGATCGCCTCGCGCAACACCTTTTTGCTATCAAATATCTCCACCTCGGCACCTACCAGATCACCATTGATCCGACTCATTTCAGCCGAAGTCGTCTCGATCTGACGAGTGAGAGCCTGAAGTTGCAGGTTGGATAACTCGATCTGCTGATCGAGTATCTGGATTTGATTTTGCAAGGTTACCTTACGCTTACGAGTCGAATCCAGCACACGCTCCTGCTCCTCAATCTTCTTGCGCAGCTGCTGCAATTCGCCGCTCTTGTCCGACAACAAATCCGCCCTTACAGGAAGAGCGTTGAGCACCACCAACACTGCTATCATCAACCACCCCAGTTTTTTCATTGGTACTCTCATTATATCAACTTTTTACCTTGTCGGCGGAACATGCCAATAATCTAGCAAAAACTTTGCGATGGTTCCAAATAATGGTGCAGCCGAACTCTCCGCAAACTGGACATCTTGTGGTCGATCGATCCTGGTTATCATCACAAACCTCGGATCTTCCACCGGGCCAAAGCCAATAAAGCTACCGATCGTATCCCGTTCTTCATACCCACCTCGTGGATCAGGGATCTGCGCCGTACCGGTCTTGCCCCCAATCCAATAGCCTGGTACACCCGCGCGCTTACCATGCCCATTTTCTACCACGCTTACCATCATCTGGGCTACCGCCTTAGCAGCATCTTGCGATATCACCTGACCCACCTCTACCGGATCCACCGCCACCGCTCCCGATGGGTAGAGCAAACGATCTACCAACTGCGGCTTCATCATCTTGCCTTGATTTGCAATCGCTCCTACCGCCGACACCAACTGCATTGGGGTCAGAGCAATACCTTGGCCGAAAGACATCGTCGCTAGGTCAATCTCTCCCCAACCACTAATCGGCTTGATATGCCCAGAAATTTCCCCCTCCATCTCTACACCCGTCGGCCGTGTAAACCCAAAAGCATCTAGATAATTGTTAAACAAAGTCTTGCCTAGCTTTTGGACTATATAAACCACCCCCGTATTCAAAGACTTTTCCAGTACCTGTGTCATTGTCTGGGTACCATGTGCTGCTTTATCAGAGTTGCGAATCGTCCTATCCCCAATCACCGCCTCTCCCGAATCGGTATAAGTACTATCTACTCCCACCACCCCGCTATCGAGCCCCGCCGCCATCGTAAATACCTTAAAAATAGATCCCGGCTCATACACCTGAGAAGTATTGAGGTTAGTAAATAGCTCAATTGCTTCCTGGTTGTAATTATTTGGGTCAAAGCTTGGGTAAGCTGCCATAGCAATCACCTTGCCGGTTTTAGGATCCATTACAATCACGCTCCCCTTTTCGGCCTGATGTTTTTCTACTGCCGCCTGCAACTCTCGTTCCACATGGTACTGAATCGCCCGATCAATACTAATCACTACATCCAAACCATCCTCTGGGTCCACCACCTCACGCTTACCTAGGGCAATCTGTCCGCCGAAGATATCCTGCTCTGCTTCCAAGAACCCTGCCTTACCGCCTAATTCTTCATGAAAATAGCCTTCCAGCCCATACTGGCCCTCGCCATCACGATTTACAAACCCCAGCACCTGAGCCGCCATCTTTTCTTCCGGATTATACCGATACACCTCCGGCACCAAATACACTCCATCCAGCTCCAACTTCTCGATCGCCAGCCGTTCTTCGTCAGACAACTTTCGTTTAAGCGGTGCCAAGTACTGTGCACCAGTCGAAAATTTAACAATGAGCTCACTCTCCTCCATCCCTTCTAAAAAGGGCATGAGCTTACTCGCGGTCAGCTCGGGCCGCTTCACCTGCCTTGGCACTACCTCTAATGCATACAGCGTCACATTGGTCGCCAACGGATACAAGCTGCCATCATCCCGCTCTTCTACCAATATCTTGCCTCGCTGAGCCGGCACTACCTGGCTAGTGATATGTTGGCGCCGAGCCAATTTTACAAAATAGCTATGCTCAAATACCTGCCGCTCCACCAAGCGCCCCAATACCAACATTAAAAACACCAAAATTACCGAACTCAATAGCCCGATCCGTTTCTTTTGCTCTGCCTGCAGTGATCCTGCGTGATTTAGCATCATGAGATCTCATTGTACCAACTTTCCCTACCACCTCACCAGCAAAATCGACACCAGACCATGCTCGCACCCCTTGCCCCTCCCGCACACCCTACCGAGCGTAGCTGTGAAGATAATTCAACTTGGCCGATGGCACCAGCTTGGGAGTCGCTGGCGTTACAGCCACCACAATTTGAGCTCCATCATCTCCTATCATGGTAATCGACTGCTCACCTTGCACTGATGGATTGGCCTGCGGCACCGTGGTCGTGGGCTGAGTGCTTTGATTGGCTCCCGATGTGCCATCACCCACCTCTACCTCTCCGGTAGCACTCTCGTTGATCACTTTCAGCGACTTCAGTCGAGCGGCCTCTACCTCCAAACGCTGATTCTCGGCTTCGAGCTGACGATTTTCTACATCCATCACCCGCAAATCATTGCCCTTGTCGGCCACTACATTGACCAATACCACATAAAAGGCTCCGACCATAAAAAACGCCATCACTGTCAGCCCAGTGATCGACTTGGGTCGAAAATTGAAATACCGAGTTACTTTACTGACCTTAAACTGTAAGCGTCTTTTTGCTGCGTTTGTCTGATGCGCGTTCATATCTTTGTAACTATTCTTAGCTTGGCGCTCCGGCTTCTCGGATTGCTCCGTACCTCGGCATACTCGGGCTTGATAACTTTTTTATTAAATATGTCTACCTTACCTTCCACTGCCCATTGTTTGAATAAATTTTTGACCAGCCTATCCTCTAGCGAATGAAATGTGATCACTGCTATCCAGCCTCCCGGCTTGAGCGTCTTCCACGCTGCGGCCAGGCCTTCGCGCACTGCCCCCAATTCATCATTGGTCACCATCCGCAACGCCTGGAAGGTGCGAGTAGCCGGGTGTATTCTACCACCCTTGCCCCCCACCAGCTCCACCAGCTGACCCGTGGTTTGGATCGGGCCGTGTTTGCGCACCGCCACGATCCGGCTAGCAATCTGCCTGGACCTAGACTCGTCGCCATACTGCCACAAAGCATCGGCGATCTCTGTTTCCGTCCAATCGTTGAGGATATCAGCCGCGCTTTGGCCCCTACTCTGATCCATCCGCATGTCTAAAGGTGCATCAACCTTGAAGGAAAACCCCCTGCTGCCGTCATCTAATTGAAGCGAGGAAACTCCCAGGTCGAACAAAACTCCATCCACCAGCAGCTTACCGCCATCAGACACCAGCTGATCAAGGTCGCGAAAATTACCGTGCTGGGCGACAAACTGCCCTGCATATCCCTCAAAACGCTGGTTTGCCAACGATAAAGCTGTTTCATCCTGATCTACTCCGATCACTCGCCCAGTTGGCCCTACCGCTTCAAGCAGCATCT
>CAYWVE010000059.1:0-17270 GCA_964461775.1 uncultured Candidatus Saccharibacteria bacterium
CTCGAGCAATGGAACCTCGCCACGCAAGTGCTCGCACTTGAGAAGTGCTCTGTGGAGGATTTCAACTTCCTCAACCTGAAGTACGACGAGGGCTGTCGATCATGGCGGCTTATCATCAGCCGAGCGGGAGAACTGGCAGCGCTGGGATACTTCCAGCACAACTGGAGGGACAAGGGTGAGAGGGCTGGGCTGCTGCTCCCCATCTCACGCGAAGTGTTCGAATCTGAGTTGGCGACTCGCTCTGGGAGCTTGATCTTCACCCGCCAGATACTCTCCCACATTGCTCCCCTCCTCCATCCTGTACCTGCAAAATCGTAAAAAACTGAACCCCAACTATCCTGGGTAATGGATGGAGACCGGTGTGATCCCGGTCCTTTTTATACCTTAGGTCATAAAATGGTTTTATTCCCAACTGGCAGGACTGTTTATCCTGCTACGCTTGTTTCTCTATAGGCATCAGCCAGTTCTCTAATTTCTCTAAGGAGTTGGTTCCAATTCTCCTGCACTAGGGCTACCAAATAAAAATACCCATCAACGATGGGTGTTTTTATTTCCGTATCCCTACGGGGAAAGAACCCGGGAATCCTGCTGGTAAGCAGGATTTACTAGGGTTCGAAGACGATTTTGCTCCCTGCCGGAGGCAGGGTATCTAAAGTATGTAGTATTTCCTCTATGCAAAGAGTCCAGGGACCCGCCAGCAGGCGGGAAAGATTCCCCTACGGGCTACCCGCTTAGCAAAAGAAAGCCGCATAGCATTACTGCTGTGCGGCGGTCGGATTGGTGCCAAGAAAGATCTTCCACCCTGGAAAGTCGGAATACTTCTGATTAGGGTTTGACGGCAAGAATGGATCCTGCCGATACAGTTTGCGATACTCAGCTGCTGTGGAGATCCCCAGTTGTATCGCGGCTTTGGAGGCCATCTCCCAGTCGGGATGGACACTATATCTGGGAGATTCTTTCTCTCTGTTCAAGAAGGCATACCATCCTGGAAAATCAGAGTATTTCCATTCAGGATTTGATGGCAGGAGCGGATCCTGCCGATACAGTTTGCGATACTCAGCTGCTGTGGAGATCCCCAGTTGTATCGCGGCTTTGGAGGCCATCTCCCAGTCGGGATGGAAAATCTTTGTCGGAGCTCCTTTTTCTCTGTTCAAGAAGGCATACCATCCTGGAAAATCAGAGTATTTTAGCCAAGGACTAGAGGGCAGTCTTACATCCTCCTTGTATCGAGTTTGATACTCGATACTGTTCTTGATCCCCAGATTTATGGCAGCATTTGAAGCTTCTTCTGATGTCGGATATAGCTCCTCGGAACCTAGAAACTTGGTCCAGCCCGGAAAGTCTGGGTAATATGCGTTCGGAGTGCGGTGCAAGCGAGGGTCCTGTTTGTAAGCGATACGATACTGTTTAGAACTGTGTATCTTCAGTGCCCTTGCTGCTTGCTCGGCCTCTTCTAAGGTTGTATAAAAGTTTCTGCTTTCGTCGTAATGAAGAAACTTTTTCCAGCCAGGGAAGTCGGGGTAATACCGAACAGGTTCCGCGTATAGTCTTCTGTCGTGGTTGTACAGAGCCTGATATTCCTTTGCGTTTCTTGCTCCTAAAGTTCTTGCCGACAGAGAGGCTTCCTGCCAGGTTTTGTACTTGTCACGAGCAAGAAACTTTTTCCAGCCGGGAAAATCAGAGTATCTTTGGTCAGGATTACACGGAAGACTGTCGTCGAGGTGGTACATTCTTTTGTACTGTGTGCTACTGTGAATGCCTAGCTTGAGGGCTGCCGCAGACGCCTCCTGATGTGTAGGATACAATTCTGTACTTACGCGCTTGAGAACCGACAATATGTCTACAGTGACATCGGAGAAGGTGAATTCGAATCCCTTACCCGATACCTCGATACTATCTCGACGATAGTTTTCGCGTGCTCTGCCAGCTTCCGAAGTGTAGTGTTCATGTAGATCCGCGATCCTTTGAACCATTGTCTGGACTAGCTGAATTCGTTCTAGGTTTCCCACGAAGTCCAGTACGATTAACTTGTCCTTTCCCGGACGAAGCCCCCGACCCAACTGTTGACGAAAGATAGTAGGTACATTGGTTGCTCGACAGAATGCTACCAAGCCCACCGTGGGAACATTGACTCCTTCATTAAAGGCATTGACGGCGCAGACACGATGGATGGTCCCACTTTGGAGATCGGCTAGAACGGATTGATTCTTTTGCCAAGTATCTTCTTGGGTTGTTCCTGTGGTGGAATGAAATGTTGCTGCACGATGCAGTGATTGTGCTACGCGCTCTGCGTGTTTGATGTTTGCACAGAATACAATGGCTTTCTCGTCGTATCCGTTGATGATACGGGTAATTTCTTCATCTCGTTTCCGAATGAATATTCTCCGATTCACCTCAGCCATCGTAAAGCGTTTTTTGCCTTCACGAATTTCTGTCACAATCTTTTGCAGAGCTTCCTCGTTGAGACTTTCGTCGGTGATGACATGGTACTCAATGCGAGGGAGCCAGTTGCGAGCGATTGCTTCTTCGAGGGTGACATTTGCGACTTCGGCACCGAATATGGAGCGAATGTTGACTTTGTCTGATCGGTCTGGAGTCGCGGTTATTCCTAGCCTAGCTGCCTTAAAGTGTTCCAGTATTGGCAGGTAGGTTTTGGCGCCCGTGTGGTGTGCTTCATCGACAACCGTGAGATCGAAATGATCTTTGCCCCAGTAGCGCAAGTTCTTGCCCATAGTTTGCCAAGTGGCAAATACGATTTGAGCATCTTCTGCTCCTTCTTTTGAAAGACCATTATAGATGGCCATTCGAGTACTGGAGTCAAAGACTAGTCCAAATTCTTCGACTGCATGTTGCAGAATAAAATTGTTGTGGACTAGGAAAAGCGTACGCTTGGATTGCATCTCCTGAGTGGTAAGGGCTGCGGTGAGGGTTTTGCCTAACCCGGTTGCCAATACTACAAGAGCTCTCTTGGTGGGGCTCTTTAGGCCTTGGGTGGCGGCTTTGACAGCCGCTACTTGATACACGCGGGGTGTAATTTTCACGGCTTACTCCTTCAGCTGTAAATTTTTAAAGATCAGCATGTACATTTTATGGCTCTGGGAGCCAATCGTCAATCCAAAGGACCTTATGTGGTTCACGGATTAGTGGTCGGATTTATTGGATGATTTCTGGAATTAAAGCGCTAAATTATCAACTGAGGGGTGCTAGAGCCAAGAGCTACCCCCCCCTGAACCTGCATTTAGGAGTGACTTTGTATATACTGGAATCACTAACTATGACTGACGAAAATACAAAAAAAGAGCATTGGCAGGGTATGTATAGTAAACCTTTGGGTGATTTGCCATGGGAGATTGAAGCGCCTCCAAAAGACCTAATTGAAGTAATTGGCAAGGGGCTTGTTTCCGGAGATCGCGTACTAGATGTGGCCTGTGGTACGGGGAATTATTCGTTGTATCTAGCCAAGCAAGGACTCAATGTTACTGGGGTAGATTTTTCTGAAACCGCAATCGAAATTGCTAATAGTCGCAAGGAAGAGCTGGGGTTACCGGTTGAATTTATTGTTGGGAATGTACTTGAGCTGACTACTCTTTTGCCAGATGAAAAGTTTGATTTTATTTTGGACTACAGTACTTTGCACCATATATTTCCCGAAGATGTTGCAGGGTATGCTGCGCAATTTACCTCACTACTGAAACCTGGTGGAAAATTACTAGTAGTTTGTTACTCGGAAAAGGATGAGACTGCTCGTGGTGAGACAAGTGCTAGGGGCCGGTTTGGCAATGAGATGTTTTATAGAACGAAAGAGGAAATAGAGGGACTGTACCATGGATTGAATATGGTTTCTTATAAAGAGACCTTGTTAGGGAAACGATTGCATCATCATGGGCACTGCTTCGTGTTTGAAGCCCAGGGTTAGTCTGGGGTTGGCTTCCCTCATCCTCCTTGTACCAGCTTTGTCTAGGTGGGCCTTAGGTGAAGGAGGTGCCGACAACCCCTGGTTTGGGGTACACTTAGGGCAATAAGCTTAATTGCCCAAGACCATGGAGACGCATCCCGAATACCAGTACCTTGATTTGCTCAAGCATATTTTGTTGCATGGTACGGATAAGGGTGATCGCACGGGTACGGGCACACGAAGTGTGTTTGGGTATCAGATGTGCTTTGATCTAAGCAAAGGCTTCCCGCTGCTGACTACTAAAAAAATGTTTCACAAAGCAATAGTGCATGAGCTGTTGTGGTTTTTGCGTGGAGAAACAAATATTCAGTACTTGGTACAAAATGGTGTGCATATTTGGGATGATTGGCCATATGCAAAGTATCAAAAGGCGGCTGAGTTTGGTGGTGAGACGATCGAGCAATTTGCAGACAAGATTGCGACAGATGATGAGTTTGCCTCTAAGTGGGGTGATCTGGGTCCGGTATATGGATCGCAGTGGCGCAAATGGCCAGCACCAGATGGTAAGAGGATCGACCAGTTTGCTAACCTTATAGACCAGATCAAGCAAAATCCGAATTCGCGCCGGCTTATAATCACAGCTTGGAATCCAGACGAGGTAGATAATATGGCATTGCCGCCATGCCATTGTTTGTTCCAATTTTATGTAGTCGATGGCAGGTTGTCGTGCCAGCTGTATCAGCGGAGTGCGGATGTGTTTTTGGGCGTACCATTCAACATTGCATCGTATGCATTGCTGACGATGATGGTAGCGCAAGTGACGGGATTAGAGTTGGGCGAATTTGTACATACATTTGGTGATGTGCATATATACAGCAATCACTTGGATCAAGTAAAGGAGCAGATGACGCGGGAGCCATTCCCCTTCCCTACTATGAAGATGAACCCTGCGGTGCAGAATATTTTTGACTTTAAGTTTGAGGACTTTGAGCTGGAGAATTATGTAGCGCATGAGCGGATCAAGGCACCGATAGCAGTGTAATAATTTGAGGGACGAACCAATGGTTCTTCCCTCAACGGATTGTGGGCAGAGCCCACTTTGGGCTTCGAGCCCAAAGCAAGCAATCCTGCTCCTTTCTCCTGCCTGAAATCGAGATTCGGGAAGGCAGGTGCATAACATGAAGATGGGGTACTTATGATCAATATTATCGTAGCGATGGGGCGAAATGGAGAGATCGGCCAGGCTAATGGTCTGCTTTGGCGGCTGCCTTCAGACCTGAAACGGTTTAAGGAGCTGACTATGGGCCACCCGATGATTATGGGCCGCAAGACATATGAGTCGATCGGCCGGCCGTTGCCGGGCAGGACAAGCATTGTAATCACGCGTAATGGTGCTTGGCCGGCTCTAGAAGGGGTTGTGGTAGTGGGTAGCCTAGAAGAGGCGCTAGAGGCGGCTAGAGGGTTGGATGATGAGGTGTTTGTGATTGGGGGGGGTCAGATCTATGAGCAGGCCTTGCCTCTGGCTGATCGGATATATCTGACTCGAGTGGATGCGGAGTTTCCGCAGGCAGATACGGTGTTCCCTACTATAGAGGGGTTTGGAGCCTTTGTGCCCGAGCTGAGTGGCGAGGAAGAGAATTTGGCATGGGAGTATGGAGTGATCGAACGGATAGGTTGAGACGCATAACAAAAAAACACACCTGCACGAAGCAAGGTGTGTTTTTTAAAATTAGCGAGAGCAATTAGGCCTTGGCCAGGATTGGAAGACCAGTCTTGGCACTTTCTTTGATCTTGTAACCGGCTGGGACTTCGTCGATAGCACCCTCTTTGGCTTCTTTGCCGAAGTAGTGAATGCGTTGGACGCGACCACCCTTGAGGGTGACATCCTTTGCGTGTAAGTAATAAGTGGTGCCTCTGCTGTTAGTGTGAGCGTAAGCCATTGAAAAAAGCTTATGATTATATTGCTTATAGTCTACACCTATCCTTATCTGAAGACAATAGTTGTATAGGTGTAAATTATTTTTGGGAAATATCGGCTCCGAGGCTGGCGAGCTTGCCGACGAAATCTTCGTACCCCCGATGTAGAAAGTGGGTGTGGGTAAGGGTAATTGGTTTGCTGGCAACTAACCCCGCCAAGACTAGTGCTGCTCCCCCGCGAATATCGGGCATCGCCAGCTGGCCGCCCCCGATGGGATGCTTGCCTTCGATATAGGCCAGATGTGGGTTGGGGATCTCGGCGTGGACTCCGAGATTTTGGAGGCTGATTAAGTAGCCAAAGCGATTGGAGTATAGTAGCTCAGAGATTTGACTACGACCTTTGGCTTGGGTGGCAAGGATACCAAAGATGGGCTGGAGGTCGGTAGGAAAATTGGGGAAGACATTGGTCTGAATATAGAATGGCTGCAAGACTTTGGTACCCCGAATCCGAGCGGTGGTAGGTTTGACGATGTCGACTTGGGCGCCGATTTCGATAAACTTTTTGATCACTAGATCCAGATCGCGAGCCACAAAGCCTTCAATCACAACATCACCATTCGTCAGGATGGCGGCAGTAGCAAAGGTAGCAGCTTCGATGCGGTCGAAGATATTGGTATGGGTCGCACCTCTAAGCTTGGTGGTACCGGCGACCTTGATGGTGGGTGTGCCCAAGCCGGTGATCTGGGCACCCATTTTTTGGAGTAGCTCGCCTAGCGCGATGATCTCGGGCTCGAAGCTGGCCAGACGGATGGTGGTGGTACCTGGCAAGGCGCTGGCGAGCATGAGGATGTTTTCGGTAGCGGTTACACTCATCTCCGACAATACCACTTCCCTACTCTTGGGCCAGGTTTTTGGGGCAGAAAAGTTGTATTGGGTAGGGGTGGTCTGGATTTTGACCCCCATTTGCCTGAAAGCGTCTAAGTGAGTGTCTAGGCTGCGGGCACCTAGATTGCATCCACCAGGGAAATGCAGATGGGCACGGCCAGTCCGGATGAGCAGCGGTGGGATGAGCAGAACTGAGCCGCGGAATTTTTCGACCAGCTGAGGATTGGGCTGGTAGCTGGTAATGGCAGTGGGAGCAATACTGAGGCGTGGAGGGGTAAAGGAGGCCGATGCGCCTAGTCCGCGGATAATCTCGAGCAGATCGTGGATATCGGTAATATCGGGGATCCGATTTAATCTGGATGGCTCGGGGGTAAGGAGGGTGGCAGCAATTAGGGGTAGAGCGGCGTTTTTGGCGCCACTGATCTGGACGGTACCCCGTAGGTGTCGGCCACTACAGATTGTAATAGTAGGAGTATTCATAAAACGCAACCTCCCTAGTGTACTGAAAGTGGGTGAAATAAAAAGCCTCCGAGAAATCCCGGAGACTTTTTATTGCTTGCGCTACTAAATATTAGTAACGATCGCGGCGAGGAGCACCAGCACCACCTTGGCGAGGTTCGAATGGGCGAGCTTCATTTACAATCAGCTTGCGACCATCCAAGTCGCTGTCGTGCATAGCTTCAACGGCGCGGTCAGCGGCATCGTCATCTTCGAATTCGACGAAGCCAAAACCCTTTGAACGACCAGTCATCTTATCCAAGATGATGGTGGCGTCGGTGATGGCACCAAACTGCTCGAAAGCAGAGCGGAGACCATCCTGGGTGGTGGAAAAACTTAAGTTTCCAATGTAAAGCTTTTTAGCCATCTAATAACATGTAACAGACAGATATAACCGTAGGGCGACCCATCTTTGGCTAAAAACTTATACGCTAGAGCGCCTTCCACCAAAAACAAACCTACCAGCTGCCAGAGTATCAGAGTTTTGACCATTTGTCAAATAAAAAGCCCGCCTAGGGGCGGGCGGGGCTGGAGAGTTGAGCACGGAGATCTTCAGGGATGATGTGGCTGCGGTCGGCATCCAGGTAGGCTGCTAGATCGTAGCCGAGGGTGCGGAGGAGCTTGGCCTCATTGCCGAGGAGTTCCAGGATCCGGGTCGAGGTTACTGTAAATTGCGATTCCCTCGAGCGGAGGAGCTCCCCTTCAAACCTGTAGACATTGGTCCAATCCACTTTGGACCATGCTCCCACATGAGCATACATCCAGAGGTCCAACCTCGGCACATACTTGTCAGCCCAGAAAATGCCGATGCCGTAACTGAATCTAGCACCGTTTGGCTCCCGCAGTGCTCGAACATTGCACAGAGCTGAATTTAGCTCTGTGCTGAGCTTCGATATGCTCACATCCGAACGCGAGTTTTCGACATAGCAGATGATGGGAATTTCACCTGTACGCACGATTCCCGCCAGGTGAAACCCGAGCGGTTTTCTGTTGCCTTCCATGGAAGCTCCTTTTGGTAAGGTTACTACCTCCTCATTATACCGCGAGAGCCCTATTTTGTCAATCTGGCAGCGAGTTTTTCTGCCTCGGTGAGTAATGCCTGGATTTCATCTAGGCCGGACCGCCAAAAGGTAGCTTGGGAGATGTCGATGCCTAGTTGGCTGAAGGTTTGGTGGGGGCTGAGTGATGCACCAGCGGCAAAGGCAGCTTTGACATTGTGAATAAAGGCGGGGTCGGCTTTGACCCGGGCTTGGAGGGCTTTGGAGATAAGGAGCCCACCAGCGTAGGAGTAGTTGTAGAAAAAGTTGCGGATGTGGCTCCAGTACACCCACCAGTTTTCGGCACCTGGGGACTGCTCGACTCCCCTGCCCATATAGCTCTTCATGTGCTTTTGAAAGAGTGTGCCAATGACTTGCTTGGACAAATAGCCTTGCTTGCGAAATTCGGCATGGAGCTCTTGCTCGAAACGGTAGCAAGCGATCTGGCGGAAAATGGTAGAGATGTCGGAGTTGAGCTTGCTCATAATCAGGTTGAGCTTGGCGGTGTCATCGGCTTGGCGGAGTAGGGTCTGGAGCACAAAATCTTCCATAAAAGTACTAGCTACTTCGGCTACGCTCAGGCTAACTCCAAAGTTGGTGGCATTTTGTTCGCGCTTGATCAGCTCGTATTGCAGGCCATGGCCAAACTCATGCGCCATGGTGAGGACATCGTCGAGCCGGCCGTCGAAATTGAGCATGAGATAAATAGGTTGGCTTTTTAGATGATGTGCGCAAAAGGCTCCCCCGCTTTTACCCGGATACGGTAGTACATCAACGCGTCGTTCGACAAAGAAGCGTTCGGCTAGCGAGGCTAGCTCTGGGTCGAGCTCGGCGAAGGTCTGGAGCATTAGCTTTTGGGCAGCGGGAAAGTCGAAGCGCCAAGGTAGCTCGCCTAGTTCGGCGTTGCGATCGTGATAAGCTAACTGCTTCTTGCCCAGGAGCTTGGCTTTGAGCCGGTAGTAGCGGTGGGCTAGGTCAAAAGATGTCGCAACTGTATCGGTCAGAGTATCGACTACTGTCGATTCAATATCGTCGCTCAAATGCCGGCCGGCATCGGGGCGCGCAAAGTGGCGGAGATCGTCGTCGATCTGCTTGTTGTGAAGGATAGCGTTGAGCTCGTGTTCGGCTACTGATGCGTGTTTGGCGAGTAGAGAGTGGATGTGCTTAGCTGCAGCGTCGCGAATTGCTTGCTTGGGGTGTGAGAGCTTCTGCAGCAGTTGGTTGAAGTTGATGGTGCTGACGGGGTGACCCGGAGCCTTGAATACAACTTGCTCCTCGGATAGAAAGGTAGAGGTCATATCTACCCAATGGCTGTGGCTGGGAGCGGATTTGAGGGAGAGGATTTTTTCTTCTGGCTCGGATAATACATGGCTGGCTTCGGCAAATAGCCGTTCGAGGAAGTGGTGGTAGGGAGTTAGCTCTGGGGAGCGGAGAAAGAGCTTTTGCTGTTTGAGTGGGATCTGGCTAAGGCGCAGGGTAAAAAACTGAATCTGATTGCTGATCTTTGTGCCAAAGTTGGTAACTTGGTTGAGTTTGGCTTTGAGCTTGGGATCGATTTCGTTTTGGGCTGTGCGGAGCCAGAAATAGTAGCCTTCGGTGCCGCTCTCCCCTATTTGTTCGAGCCAGGTGTTGTAGTGGTCTAGCGCTTTACGGAGTATCTTGGGATCGGTCAGCCAGGCTTGGTTGGCCGACCATTTTTTAACAAAAGTAGCAGTATGCTGCTCCACCTTTTGCCGTTGGGCTGCAGCCTTGGGGTCGGGGTCGCTTGCTAGTAATGGGGATAGATCCCAAGTGAGGTTTGGTTTGGACATAAGGGTATTGTAGCAAGCAGCTTGAGGGGGAACCAGCGGTTCCCCCTCATCCGTGGATTGGCAAAGCCAAGTTTTAGCTAAAGCTAAAACCAAGTCCACTGCACCCCCTCCGGGGAACAGGAAATAGAATTAAAAGTTACAAATTAAAAATTAAAAAACTGGAAGCCCCAAGAGATCGGGGCTTTTTGATAGTGTCATCCCGAGCTCGTCGAGCGATCTCTTCCCCGTCATCCTGAAGTGCTTTCAGGATCTTATACAGATGCTGAACTAAATTCAGCATGACGAAACAGGAAAGTATTGTTTTGCCGAGCCTGCCGGTAGGCAGGGAGCTGAGGAGATTTTTTTGATGCAATAAAAAAGCCAAGAATTCGCGACTAGTTGATCGGAATTCTTGGCTTGAGCGCTTTAGTTCAGGATCACACCGACTTCCGCAGGGGAATAGTAGTGCAGCAGCATGAGTCTGGTGCTGGTGCGATCTTGACCGGCGATCTTAACTACCGGAAGGACATGGGCTAATCTGGGTATGCTTGTCGGCAAAAGGTTCATTCTGCGCCCTTGTGTTTGGTTGCCTACCCATTTGTCGTTCGTGGCCTCCTGAGGATCCGTGTACAGAAGGTTGTAGATTTTTTGGCGAGGGAAAAACCAGTCCTCTCCCAATTGAACCCCTGCGATCTCGTTATTGCCTACGCTGAGGATTGCATGTTTAGGTGGTGATTGGTTTTCGCCAATGATCACAACTTCGTTGATGGTAAGTTTTCCGGATGCTCGGATTCGCTTGAGTTGTCTTTGTGTGAGGCTAAAGAGTCTCTTTAGTTCCGTAAGACTGACAAGATCCTTGTCTTGTGCAAGTTGGTCAGACATGGGTACCTCCACTGGCTTTACTGATTTTTAAGAATCGGATTGGACTTATCTTACTGGGAGAGCAGGTTTTTGACAAGAAAAAGCCCAGCTATGCGAGCTGGGCGTCGGCCGAATTGCTGACAGGAATCTTGTGGATGACTGGCCAGTTGTAGGGCGGGGTGGTGGGGTTGTTACACTTATGGATGTGGAGACGAAGCGCTGGCAGCGACTGGAGAATTCTCGGTGGGTTCCGCAGTAGTTTTTCATCCAGATCGAAGCAGTCATGCCGGGTCTTTTCCAGACTGTCTGCTAGGATCAGATTGAAGCGGCTAGTTCTTTCCGGTGTAATTTCGGAATGGCTCAGTGCCCCCTCGACGGCGGAAGGCAGATTGAAAGATGTCATCCCTGGGATGAGCTGGTAATAGGCTATCTTAGGGAGGGGGTACCCTTCGTACTTGAGTGTGGCTCTATGGAAGTTGTACGATAGGTCATCGAGCTGTAGCGCACTGCTCAGAAGCTTGTATGCCTGTTCAATCTGCTCCTTTGTTGCTTGAAAGGGACGGCCCAGGCCTCCGATGGTGATTGGTGTAGGAAAACTAGCCCTGCGGTCGATGTTTGTCTGTCGGAAATCGTCGAGCTGTCGTTCGATCGGCTCGGTGAGCCCGATGCGCACGCAATAGGTGCCAAGTATTTGCTGCTCGCCCATGGGTAACCTCCTGGAAATAGTAAGGATCAGGATTGGTTTATTCTACTTATTTTCAGTGCTTTTGGCAAGAAAAAGACCCAGTCTATGACTGGGTCTGGTGTGCAGCGGGGGTGGCCAAAGGTACGGTGTCGTAGACGGCCCAGGTGCTGGAGTCTGCGCAAGTAAACAGGGCAATCTGATCGAGGTGGATTTTCTGTAAGACGGGGTTGCGCTGCAGCTCGGCGTCGACTAGGCGCTTTGCGTCATCGATCGCGTCGAGGTGGCTGGAGTCGGACGAGCGTGCGGGTTTGATGATGGTGGTGTGGGGAGTGTGCCATGCATTGTCCCATTGTGACAATGCATTGCGCCCGTATCGTTGTTTGATCGCCCTGGCCAACTCGGACTGCAGTTGATTTAGAATTGGGTTGGGCTGCCAGCCAATCACTAGCGGTGAGCCGCTTTGCAGGATCTTGGCCTCCATCGCCTTGATCGTGATGGTCGGAGTTTGGGTGCTCCGGCTGTGCATAAGCTCCAGGAGCTCTCTGGCTGATACACTCTCGTCTTCGAACGGAGCTTTGAGAGTGATATGACAAGGAGCAGTGGGGATGCGAAACTTACCTGGAGTCGGTCCGGAAATCCTGCCCCGCAATTCCTCGATTGCGTCGGCTACGGCATCGGGCAGTAAAAACCCGATGAAGAACTCTTTTTTCATTTGATCCTCCTAACAATATTGTAAAGTACAGTGAGGCTAAGGCGATTTAACTATCGCTAACCTTCGGTGAACTTTTGAGCTGACGCTCAAGCACGATCTTTTCGTTGTGCAGAAAACGGTATTTGAAACTTTCTGTATCAATATTAGGTTGAGCCAACACCGCTTGGAGTTGGGTGAGGTAATTGCGGAGGTTGAGCTCGGCGGTAGCGCTGACTTCGTCGCTGGTGAGGGCGCGGATAGTGGCGTGGTTGGTGGGGTTGTCTATCTCGATCACCGCGCCGCGGAGAAGCAGGGTGCTACTGGACTCGGGGCTAATGATCCGCAAGTGCCCCAGGGGCATAGAGGCGATCAGTGAAGCATGGTGATCGAGCATGAGCATAGGACCGGCCGATGTTTCGGCATAGAGGCCGGCGATCTCTTGGCGGTCGTAGAGTGTGCCTGTAGTGGTAACGAGAGTCAGTAGCATGGATGGGTTTAGGTAGCGGCTTTGGATTTGGTGATGACATCCTCGATGGTACCAGCCATGTAGAAGAAGTTTTCGTCGATGGTATCGTGTTGGCCGTCGATAATTTCGAGTACGCTACGCACAGTATCGGCCACGGCAACATAAACACCTGGCTGGTTGGTAAACTGCTCGGCCACATGGAAGTTTTGGCTTAAAAACTTTTGCAGTTTGCGCGCCCGGTTGACTAAGAGTTTGTCGTCTTCGGAAAGTTCGTCGAGACCAAGGATGGCAATGACATCTTGGAGCTCGGCATACCGCTGGAGGACCTGCTTGGTTTGGCTAGCGGCCCGGAAGTGATCTTCGCCTACGATCTCGGCACGGAGAGCGGTAGAGTACGATTCGAGTGGATCAACAGCGGGGTAGATACCCAGAGCCGAGAGCTTGCGGGATAGCACGATGGTAGCATCGAGGTGGCCGAAGGTAGTAGCTGGAGCAGGGTCGGTAAGGTCGTCGGCGGGTACATACACAGCCTGGACCGAGGTGATCGAGCCGGTTTTGGTAGAAGTAATACGCTCTTGGAGGGCTGCCATGTCGCTGGCAAGGGTTGGTTGATAGCCCACAGCACTAGGGACGCGACCAAGCAGAGCCGAAACCTCGGCACCGGCTTGGGTAAAGCGGAAGATGTTGTCGATAAACATCAGAATATCTTTGCCGTCGTCGCGAAACTTTTCGGCAATGGCTAACCCGGTAAGGGCAACTCGCATGCGGGCTCCTGGTGGTTCGTTCATCTGGCCAAAGACCATGGCAAGTTTGTCGATGACGCCGCTATCTTTCATCTCGTGTATGAGGTCGTTGCCTTCGCGCGTGCGCTCCCCTACGCCGGCAAAGACCGAGTATCCACCGTGCTGAAGGGCTACATTATGAATCAGCTCCTGCATAACTACGGTTTTACCCACTCCAGCGCCTCCAAACATAGCGACTTTACCACCCTTTACAAAGGGACAGAGCAGGTCGATGGATTTGATACCGGTCTCAAGGATTTCGATCTTTCCACTTTGGTCGGTGAGTTTGGGAGGGGCAGCATGGATCGAACGGCGTTCGACTTTGGCTGGGATGGCGGCACCGTTGTCGATTGGCTCACCTACTACATTTAGTACCCGCCCAAGCACCGCCTCCCCTACTGGTGTGATGATCGTCTTGCCAGTATCGACTACTTCCTGACCCAGCGCCAATCCATCGGTGGATTGCATCGAGATGGTCCGGACGACATTGTCACCCAGATGGTTCTGGACTTCGAGGGTTAGTGTCTTGCCATCATTTTGAGTGGTAAGAGCGGCAAATAGCCCGGGAATATGATTGGCAAAATATACATCGACGACAACGCCAACGATGTGAACAATTTTTCCGGGAGAGGATTTGGTAGAAGTAGTCATGGCTTGGATTAGTTAATAACAGTGGCGCTGCCGGTGATCTCGGCGATTTCCTGAGTGATTTTTTGCTGACGGATACTATTCATTATCAAAACTTTGGAGTCGATGATTTTTTCGGCGGCTTGGGTGGCGTTTTGCATAGCGATCATCCGGCTAGAGTATTCGGTGGCTTTGAGCTCGTAGAACGCTTGCAGAAAAATGGTCTGGATCACTTGGCGAGTGAGATCTTCGGTGATCTCGCTCAAGTTGGGTTCGATGTAGGTAACTTGAGGATCGATAAGTGTAACCACAGCAGCCTCAGGCCCGATGTGCTGGGCTAAGCCGGCGGGGGTGAGTGGTAGGAATTGTTTGACTACGGGATAAAAGGTAAAGGAGTTTTTGTAGTGAGGGGCTACCATGTAGACTCGAGCAAGTGAGTGCTTGCGCCAGCGATCGAGCACGGCGTCGATGTAGTCGAGGACTTCGAGCGGGCTGATTTGATCTGGGATGTGGCTCATGAGTTGGTCGACATTGATACCTCTGAAGCGAAGGAAGTCGGCTCCTTTTTTGCCAAAGACCATGACCTGGCGATCTGCCTCTGGAGTAGATTGCCACTCACGAGAGTTGATTAGAGCTTTGACTAATTGCTGGTTGAGGCTGCCGCACAGACCTTTGTCGGAAGAGTACAGTATGAACAAAGTAGTGCCGGCGGGTCGCTCAATCTGCCAATCGGTGGGTTGGGTGACTGGCAGACGACGGATGAGATCTACTAATGAGAGGGCAAATTGTCGAGTATTGACGGCGGTTTTTTGCAGATTTTTCATCCGTGAAGTAGCTACTAGTTGCATAGCTTTGGTGATCTTGCGAGTGTTGCGGATCGCGCCAATCTGTTTTTTGATTTCTAGTAGCGATGCCATGGTTAGGGTTTTAGCACTTCGTGGACATAGGTTTCTAGCAGCTCCTTGGCCTCATCGGTCAGGTCGCGATCGATCTCGATGATCTGGATCAGCTTTTTGCCTTTGGTGGCTACCAAGTGGAGCAGTGTGTTGATCTGCTCTTTGAGCTCGGTGAGCGGCAGGTGGTCGAGGTGACCTTTGGAGGCGGCGTAGAGGATCACGATCTCCTGCCAGAGGCTGTATGGGTGATTGGCGGGCTGTTTGAGCGACTCGACAATGCGTTGCCCGCGGACCAAAGTGGCTTTGGTTTGCTCATCGAGATCGGAAGCAAATTGAGAGAAAGCTTCGAGTTCATAGTACTGGGCCAAGTCTAGCTTGACTGTACCTGCGACTTTTTTCATTACCTTGGTCTGGGCGGCGCCGCCGACACGAGAGACAGAGACACCAACATTGATAGCCGGGCGGATACCTTTGTTGAATAGAGTGCCGTCCAAGAAGACCTGTCCATCGGTAATGGAAATAACATTGGTGGGAATATAGGCGGAGATGTCACCAGCTTGGGTTTCGATGATTGGTAGCGCGGTGATGCTGCCACCCCCATTGTCGGCATTGAATTTGATCGCCCGCTCGAGCAAGCGAGAGTGTAGGTAAAAAACATCTCCCGGGTAGGCTTCGCGACCAGGAGGGCGTTTGAGCAAGAGCGAGATCTCGCGATAGCTCACAGCATGCTTGGAGAGATCATCGTATATGACCAATACATCTAGACCCTGGTCGGCAAAGTATTCGGAAATGGCAGCACCGGCGTATGGGGCCAAAAATTGGAGGGCTGCGCTAGAAGCAGCGGGAGCCGAGACGATAATGGTATAACCGAGAGCATCGGCATCGGAGAGGGTTTGATAAACTTGGGCCAGCTTGGCTTCGCGTTGACCAATCGCCACATAGACACAGACCACCTTTTGGGCTTTTTGGTTGATGATAGTGTCGATAGCTAGTGTGGTCTTACCGGTTTGGCGATCGCCAATGATCAGCTGACGCTGACCGCGGCCAATTGGTACCAGGGCGTCGATGGCGGTGTAACCGGTCTGGAGGGGCTGATTGACGGATTCGCGGGTCATGACTCCGGGAGCAACTTTCTCTAGGGGATAATGAGCGCTGGGCTTGATTTGTTTGCCACCGTCCAAGATTGCCCCGAGGGGGTCGACGATCCGCCCTACCAAGTGCTCACTGACTGGGATGCTGAGTAGTTGGCCAGTGGCCTCGACAAAGTCGCCTTGGCTGACTGTAATGTCCGAGCTGAGCAAGAGTGCTTTGGCTAAGCCGGGCTCGAGGTTCATGATGAGGGCGGGGGCTTGGGTCCCTTGTAAGCGAACGATTTCGCTCATACGCAAATCCGGCAAACCTTCGATGGCGATAACATTGTCTTGGACGGTAGTGATCACGCCAACAGCCTTGGCACCGCGTTTGGTGCTGGTAGTGGTGAGAGCTTTTTCGATCTGGTTTAGAAAGCTAGTGAGTTGAGTGTCTTTCATAACAATGCGTTAAGAGCGGTTAGCCGACCTTGCCAGCTGTGGTCAAACAGCTTGTGTTGGTGGTAGATTTGCATACCACCCAATAGCGCGGTGTCGATTTCGAATAAAACAAGGTGATTTTTGAAATGATTGCGGATCTGATCGCGCAGAGCAGCCGATGGGTTGGTGGCACAACGAATGGCAACGGTTGGTAGCGGTAGCTGGTAGTCGGCTACGAAGCGACTCATCTGATGCTGGATAGCAGTAATGCTGGCGGTAGCGAGCCAGCTCTGCCAGAGCTGATTGAGGGAGTCGGATGTACCGAAATCCGCTTCCGCTAGCTTAGTTTCCTTATTTGTGAGCTGGTCCAGGATTGCAACCCAGTTTTGAATAGATTGGATGAGCTCAGTTTGAAATTTGGCCGGCTGGATCTGGCGGGTTTTTAAAATAGTGGCGACCTGATCGGCCGTAAGCTGGTGATCTGCAGCGAGAGTGATGAGGATGGCAGGGATCATATCTTGGCCTCCTGACGGTATTCTTCCCAGGCGGTGGCGAGGCTCTGCTGGACAGTGGCTTCGTCTACCTCTCGGGCCAGGATCTTCTCGATTGCACGACGGATCAGCTTGGCCATATCGGCTTGCGCCAGGTTGACCAGACTCCCCCGCTCCTCGCGGATGAGGGCACGAGCCTGCTCTACCAGCTGCTCGCTTTGCTCTTTGGCTTGGGAGAGTA
>CAYWVE010000060.1:0-3212 GCA_964461775.1 uncultured Candidatus Saccharibacteria bacterium
TTGCCAATGAAATAATGTTTCCCAATCTTACCTAGTCGCACTTCGCGGTATTGCGGATTTACCAAAGCCCGCACTGCCTGTTCCCAGCTTCGGATTCCCAGGCTGTAGGCTAGGTGGTTGGTCCGGCTTAGGGGCATGATCAAAAGCGGCACATCTTCTTTGACCAGGGCGTTGATCACGGCATTTACCGTGGCATTGCCGCCTACCGCTACGATGCCTTCGATATTAGCTTTTAGGTTGGCCTCCAGCAGATCCTCGATATCGGCCAGATTTTCGATCTGGACCAGCTTTCGTTTTATTCCAAGCTGATCGAGCAGAGCCTCGAGCCGACGACTAATCTTGGCAAAACGGCCACCCCCGGCCTCTGGGTTGATAAGAAATAAATACATAGCTAGCTCGCCTTGTTGGCTGCGTCGTCTTCTTCTGCTTCCTCCACCTCGAAGGTGGGAGCAATCTCTGGCTTTTCTTCCTCGGTCTCGTGCATGGTGCTGCTGCCCTTGAGGATGCCGCCGGATTCGATCGCTAGGGCAGAGCTGGTCACATTGCCAGTGACGCGGCCGGTCTCTAGGATCTCGATCTTGTCCATGGCGTGAATATCGCCGACTACCTCGCCGGAAACATAAACATTGTCAGCGTTAATATCGGCATCGACAAAAGCATGCTCGCCTACCACTACATCACCATCGGTGATCAGCTTGCCGGCCAGCGAACCGTTTATTTGAATATCTCCAGAGGTTTGGAGCGTGCCCTTGACCTCGACTCCTTTGCCCACGATTGTATCGGGGTTGTTGAAGTCCGCAAAATCAGAACGATTTTTACTCATAGGTTGGTATCGGGAGTAGGAGATACGCAGTCTGACAATGCCAAAAGCTTGCTATCACCCCTCCCAACTTTGCTTGATCATACTACAAGAAACCCCCATCAAAGTCAAAAAAAAGCGCCGCGCACCACTCCAGTCAGGAGGCTAGTGTGTCGCGGCACCCAGGGCGGCTCATGCCAGTGAGTTCGCCCCAAGGATCAATTTATCCACTGCAATCAAATTATACCATGTTGCCCGCGGATCCATACCGGCTGCTATCCGCCTGTGTCATCTTGCCTTAAAGGCACCTATCTGATAGGATCAAAAGGTTACTGGGGGCGAATTTATCTGACTTATGGAACAATTTCTCATCATCCTGCAGCTGATCTGTGGCGCTCTACTGACCGCCAGTGTCTTGCTGCAAGCCAAGGGGGCTTCTCTGGGCGAAGCATTTGGTGGTAGCAATGTCTTCTACGGCTCCCGGCGCGGTCCCGAGCGCACTCTGTTTGCCATTACCATTGTTTTGGCCAGTTTGTTTGTGGGGCTGTCGTTTGTATTGCTGTTGGTCTAGGCCTCAAGCTAAACCCATCCGCTTATTCGTATTGTCAAACGCCAAAAATCCGATCTCGATACTCATGCTGCTATCTCGGCGATTACCAAAACCGAGGGTCGCGTGTCTTTGGCGATACACTTCATCACCAAGCTCGCCCACAAATTTACCCGGATCGAGCGGGGCATAGCCTTGCTGTTGGTGCTCGCCATCGTCACTGGCTCGGTGCAGCTGGCGGGTGCTCGGCGTAACCCAGCCAATTTGGCTCCAGAAGTGGGTGGTATACATATCGAAGGGCTGATTGGGGCGCCTCGGTTTGTAAATCCTGTACTGTCTGGTACCAACTCGGTCGATCGCGACCTGGCGCGCTTGATCTACTCTGGTTTGGTCAAAATCACCCCCACGCGTGAAGTAGTGGCCGATCTGGCTACCGGATGGAGCGTAGTCGATCAGGGCAAGGGCTACATCTTCAATCTGCGCAACGATGTCACCTGGCATGACGGCACCGTTTTTTCGGCTGACGATGTGGTGTATACGATCAATGTTATTCAAAACAACGACTACACCGGCATATTAAAAAACAACTTTGCCGGTATTACCGTAGAGAAGCTCGACGACTTTACGGTCAAATTCACTCTCCCCAACCCATCGAGCTTCTTCTTGTACGAGCTTGCACTTGGGATAATCCCCGAACATATCTTCCGCGAGACCCCCGTGCGCGATTTCTCCTCGTTCTATCGCCCTGGCACCATCGTCGGTACCGGCGCCTATGCCTATGCCGGCGGTTCTACTGCCGAATCGATCACTCTTAGGCGATACGACGAATACTACGGCACACGGCCGTATCTCGAGCGGTTGGTGTTTTATTTCTACGATTCCGAAAAAACGCTTCTCACCGCTTTTCGCAACCGTACGGTAAATGCTGCCGGATTTAGCAGCATCACTAACACTGAGCTAGCTAGCATTCGCGATCCGTACTACAAATATCGTTTGCCTCAGTATCGTGCTGTGTTTTTCAATCAGCTCAGCGACAATGCTGCCATCAAAGACAAAGCTGTCCGCCAGGCATTATCATTTGCGGTCGATACTCCAGAGCTCATCACTGCTCTCGAGGATGGCAACGCCGAAATAGTGCACTCCCCAATCTTACCCGGATTCTGGGGCCACAATCCCGATCTGCAACAATACAACTTCGACCTAGCCCGAGCTGCCAAAGTTCTGACCGATGCTGGTTGGCGCGATATCGATGGCGATGGGTTTTTGGAAAAGGACAATGTTCGCCTTAGCTTTACCCTGGCCACCCGCAACGATGCCAAGCTCAGCGCATTGGCGGATCTATTGGCCAAAAACTGGAGAATGCTGGGAGCCGAAGTGGTAGTAGACAAAATCGACACCGATGGCTTTATTCGCGATGTTGTGCGCACTCGTGGCTACCAAGTGTTGTTGTTTGGCCAAGACCTGGGCGGCAACTCGGACCCGTATGTCTATTGGCACAGTAGCCAGATTGCCGATCCTGGCCTAAATCTTGCTCCCCAGGTAGACAAAGATATAGACAACAATCTAGAGTCGGCTCGCCTAGCTCCCGATCTCAACCGAGCCATTGGCTTTTATCTGCGGTTTCAGCAGGTCTTTGCCGATTTAGTGCCCGCTATCTTGCTTTATCAGCCAAACTATACTTATATAGTCGATGACAAGGTAAAGGGAGTGACCGATCAGATCAACCTCTCTACACCTGCGGATCGGTTTGCTAATATTGATCAGTGGTATATTCGTACTCGGCAGGCCGACGAACTGCCGCCGGCTCCTGAGGTGGATCCCACAACAGGAGAGATACCTAGTTAGTGTAGGTTAGTAGCAAAAATT
>CAYWVE010000061.1:0-4192 GCA_964461775.1 uncultured Candidatus Saccharibacteria bacterium
TGTTTATTGGGTGGAGCAAGAAATTGCGGAAGACGCGGTGCGACTGGCTGAGGGGGATGGTTACGGGTGGTTTACATTTGAAGAAGCGAGAAAGTTGAGTACCGGTCCTAAAACATTTGAGGATTTAAATGTGCTGGAAGAGGTACTAAATGGATAAATGTAGTTGGCCCGGTGCGGACCCGCTGATGGTGGAGTATCACGATCAGGAGTGGGGAGTGCCAGTGCACGACGACACCAAGCTTTACGAATTTTTAGTATTAGATGCTGCTCAGGCCGGGCTGTCGTGGCGAACCGTTTTGTACAAGCGGGTAGGGTACCGGCAGGCGTTTGCGGAGTTTGATTATAAGAAGGTAGCTGGGTTTGACGATGCCGATATCGACCGGCTAATGCAAGATACGGGGATAGTGCGCAATCGGCTAAAGATCGCCTCGGCTATAATCAACGCTCGATGTTTGCTGAAAGTGCAAAAAGAGTTTGGGAGCTTCGACAAATACATTTGGCAATTTGTGGGTGGTGAGCCGATCCGCAACCAATATCGGTCTGCTCGGGAGCTGCCAGCCACTAGCCCAGAGTCGGAGGCGATGAGTCGAGATCTGAAAAAGCGGGGATTCAAATTCGTGGGCTCTACCATCTGCTATGCCTTTATGCAGGCAGCGGGAATGGTGAATGATCACGAGATGGGGTGTTTCAGGTATAATCGGGTGTAAGGTAGGGGGCCAGAGGTGAAGCTATGTCGGATATAGAAGATGTAAAATCCAAGATAGATATAGTCGACTTTGTCGGCCGGTATTTGCCGTTGAAAAAGGCGGGTACCAGCCACAAGGGCTTGTGCCCCTTTCATATGGAAAAGAGTCCGTCGTTTACGGTGAGCGCCGACAAGCAGGTGTGGCATTGTTTTGGCTGTGGACGAGGTGGGGATGTGATCAAGTTTGTGATGGAAAAGGAAGGCCTGGGATTTTCGGAGGCGCTGCAGCTATTGGCAGACCAGGCTGGCGTTACTTTGTCTAAAGTAGTGCAGGGCGGGGTAGATACGCGCAAGGAGCTGATGCGGGTAAACGAGCTGGCGGCCAAGTTTTTTGAACGAGCGTTGGAGCAGACCGATGCGGGTAGGGGTGCGCGGGATTACTTGATCGATCGGGGTCTGACCCCAGCGACTATTGCTGAGTTTCGTTTGGGGTATGCACCGGCCTCCGGCCGGGCATTGGTAGATGTCTGCAAGAGCAAGGGTATAGCCATGGAGGTAGTACAGACCGCCGGGCTGGCATATCCAAAGGGGAGCATGTGGACAGACAAGTTTGTAAACCGAGCGGTGTTTCCATTGCGCGATCCAATGGGGCGGGTGATCGCTTTTACCGCACGGGCGCTGGATGCCGAGACACAGCCCAAATATTTGAACTCGCCCGAGACCCCAATATTTAAAAAAGGTGAGATTTTGTATGCGCTGGATCTGGCCAAGGCAGAAATCCAAAAAACCAGAGTAGCGGTACTGGTAGAGGGCCAGATGGATGTGATCACTTCGCATCAGGCGGGGGTAAAAACTGTAGTGGGTACATCGGGCACAGCCATTACCGATGCGCAGATGAATCTGCTCAAGCGCTATGCAGGCACGGTGGTGCTGGCGCTGGATGCCGATAATGCTGGGGTAGATGCTACCAAGCGAACATTTGAAATAGCGGCCAAGGCGGACATGGAGGTGCGAGTGGCTTTGCTGGGGGACGCCAAGGATCCCGATAGCTTGATCCGCCAGGATGTGCGGATATGGGAGAAGGCGATCGAAGGGGCAGTGCCGGCGATGGAGTTTTATTTTGCTACTGCTCTGAAGCGATATGATCTACAGAAGCTCGAGGACAAAAAGCAATTTAGCCGGGATATGCTAGGGGTGATAGCCAAGCTGACTGACCCGATAGAGAAGGATCATTACCTCAAGCAGCTATCTCGGCTAGTGGGGGTAGAGCCCAAGCTGCTATACGATGCCATCGCCCGTCCGCGGCCGCAGACTCCGTTTGCGCACAAGCCGGTAGCCGAGAATATGGGAGACCAGATCTCGCCAGAATGGCTCGAAGAGAGGCTGGTGGGGTTGGCTGTGGTTTTTCCACAGATAGCAGGCACGGTGTTGAAATCGGGTAGCGAAATAAAGTGGGCTTCCAGACTGGCAAATACCATTTACGAAAAGCTGTCTGGCTGGTATCATGAGCATACATCAGCGACTCCTGAGCAGATTTTGAACAGTATGACAGAGCCGGAGCGGACGACAGCGGCCGAGCTCGTGCTGGTAGTGGAGCAGAGCTATATAGATATGGATCCTGGTGATTTGGAAAAAGAAGCGACCTTTTATTTTCAGGAGCTTAGCAGACGGTCGTATACGGTTCGGCGCAAAGAGTTGGTAGAGGCTATCGCCACAGCAGAGCAGCAGGGCGATCAGCACAAGCTGGCCGAGCTTTTGAGTCAATTAAACAACCTGTAGGTTTATATTCGACTAAGTCTTGGACACGGTATGGCACCAAAAAAACGGGTGACAACCCCTGCGAGAGCAGGCAAGCAACAACCAGGCAAGAAAACCACACGGGCGAGCGTAGCAGCTCGGTCGAAAAAGGCTACCAAGCCAGCTGCCAAAGTAGTCAAAAAGGCAGCAAAGAAATTGGTCGCAACCAAGAAGGTAGCGACGGCTAAAAAGTCGGCAAAAAGCGTTAAACCTAAAGCTATCAAGAAACCAGCTATAAAAAAGATTGTAAAACCGAGCAAGGCGACTAAGCCAAAGCCGAAGGCAAAAGTAGTAGCCAAAAAGGTATTGAAAGCAAAGGCCAAGCCGGTACGGGCGGTGGCCAAAAAAGTCGTAGCCAAGAAACCAGCCAAGCCAGTAGCCAAGCCAGCCAAAAAGGTGGTAGCCAAGAAAACGGCTGCACCAAAGGCGGCCAAGGCTCCTAAAGCAGTGGCCAGCAAAAAGCCGGCCAAAGGCGTAGCGCCAAAGGCAGGGCGCAAGGGCAAGGCAGAGGAGGTGCAGGAGCCCGCAGAGGCAGCCCCCGAAGAGAAGCTGTTTGATTTGGGTGAGGAAGAAAAGCCAGTACTGGTGCGGCGCAAGCTCGACGAGCTACACCCAGTGATCGCCGATGTGGTAATGCGTGGGCGGGACAAAGGCTTTATTACCCAGCAGGAGCTAGAGCGGGCGGTGCCAAATGCCGAGGACAATTTGAATCTGTTGGATGAAATGTTTCAAACCCTGATCGATGAGGGGATCGAGGTGGTAGATGTGCGCGACGACTTGATCTGGTCTTTGGAGACTCAAGAAAAGATCAGCAAAAAGACCGAGGCGACCAAGCGCAAAATGCGCGACAAGATACATACCAAGAAAGAAGGCGACGAAGACAGCATCGACTTTAGCGAGATCAGCGATGACTCGGTGCGCATGTACTTGCGGGAGATCGGTCAGGTGCCGTTGCTCAAAGCCGAAGAAGAGGTGTCTCTGGCCAAGCGGGTAGAGGCAGGCGATATCTTTGCCGGCAAGCAATTGGCCGAGGCCAACTTGCGCCTGGTGGTATCGATTGCCAAAAAATACATAGGCCGAGGATTGTCGCTATTGGATCTGATCCAAGAAGGCAACATTGGCTTGATGAAGGCGGTAGAGAAGTTTGACTGGCGCAAGGGATTTAAGTTTTCGACCTATGCCACTTGGTGGATCCGCCAGGCCATCACTCGGGCTATTGCCGACCAGGCTCGGACTATCCGTATCCCTGTACACATGGTAGAGACCATGAATAGGTTGGCGCGCACTCAGCGACAGCTGGTACAAGAGCTGGGTCGGGAGCCGACGCCAGAGGAGATCGCCAACGAGATGGAGCTAGAGGTAGAGAAGGTCAATCATATCCTCAAGATCTCGCAGGAGACGGTATCGTTGGAGAAGTCGGTGGGTGACGAGGACGATTCTTTGCTGGGCGACTTTATCCCCGATGAAGATAGCCTGACCCCCGATGAAGCCTCTACCTATGAATTGTTGAAAAATGATGTAGATGGGGTGCTAGATCTGCTGACTCCCCGCGAGCAGAAGATTCTGAAGATGCGCTTTGGGCTGGACGGCGAGTGGGCTCATACTCTAGAGGAGGTAGGTAAGGAGTTTGGGGTAACCCGCGAACGCATCCGCCAGATAGAGGCCAAGGCTCTAATGAAGCTGCGGAAGAGTAAGGATAGCAAAAAGTTG
>CAYWVE010000062.1:0-4075 GCA_964461775.1 uncultured Candidatus Saccharibacteria bacterium
TGGGGCCGTAATCTGGTATGAAATACCAGGCACACTGGGCAATGGCCGTTAGGTGAGCAGGGGTGACACGAGGGTCCGCCAGGATCTGCTCTACCTCTTCCCGCGAGGGGATTTGGCCAATCCCACGCAAGCGTTCCTCGAGCAGCTCGGCAGAGATCAGCTCGGTGTTGGGCTGGGCAATTGCGTTGAGAAGCGGAGGCAGCACCTCTGCCAGAAGGGAACCATCGGGTACAAGTCGCTCAATTAGTTTGCCGGCGATTGCACCGATTATCTCTGCCTTCGTTCCGTTGCTGCCCGCCTTGCCGAGCAATTGCTTCAGTTCGCTCGTGCTAAAGTCTTCGCGAGCAATCAAAAGAAGTGTTGCTTCATCTCGCAGGTCTTCGTCGATCTTGGACTTGTCGAGCATGTAGGCAAAGTAAGCGAAATATATGGTTGGAACCGTCTTGTCATCCAGGATGCCCCGGACAAGGTTGCGGTCGACTTTGCTGCCGGGGCCAGCGACCTGCAGCTGTCCTTCTATGTTGGCCACCATCCTGTAATACTCCGGAAGGGGAGGAAATTCCATGCTTTACTCCTTTGCTGGGTTGTTAAGGTTGGGTCTATTGTGATGGATTTGTGGCTGCTGGTCAAGGAAAGTTGGGTGTATCAGCTATACAAAAAGAGGCAGCCAGTGACTGCCTCTCGTGCACTATCGGGCACAGGTGCACTGCAGCAATTACTTGCTGCGGTCGGTGACGCCGGGAAGATTGAACCCGCCGCCTGTTGTTTCGCGTTCGCCGGTCGAACGATCCACGCGTTCCACAGTGACACTGGGACCGCTGACGGTAGTAACTTCTACCGATTTGCTGTCCCCACCGGTCACGCGCTCTGACGAACCAGTCGAATAGCTGCCGCTACTGGTGTCCATACTGCCACCACTACTGCTGTCTCCGCTCATTTGGGGTACCTCCTCATACAATATTTGCCACAACCAAGCTTCTTGTAAGCTTGTTCGACCGTTGGGTGTGCTCTCGAACGAGTGCTTGATAAGGGGCGTGATGTTCGTATTTATGACATGCAGCCTAAGCGAGCCAGCAAGTCGATGCTAGTGGCGTAGCCCAGGCTATCTCGACCCATAGAATACACGAGTAGGTTGTGATGTGAGTTATTCCAGTACACATGCTCGAGTAGAGTGGCTTCGAGAATCATCCCAGACTTCTCGAGCATGCCTACCGAGCCTCGATTGAAAGAGTAGGCTTCGGAATAAACTTTTCGAATTTCCTGGAAGGTGGCAAAGAGGTGGCGGACCAGCAGTGCGAACGCAATAGGGGCGATGCCTATGCCTCTGTGTTCGGGTGCGATAATCACACCTACATATACCCAGCCATGATGTGGGTTGTAAGAGTATGACATCATCGTACCTACCACTTTGCCATCTCGGATGATCATATAACGAAGATGAGTGTTGTTCTCTTCTGCCATAAACTGTTCCGGCGTGGCCGATGATCTACGCATAGAATAGCGCGTGAGAGTGTCTGGGTCGTTTCGCCACTTCAATAAAACCTGATGATCGGCCAGTTGCGCTGGCCTGAGAATAATATTCCGCTTGGCACATGCCAAAACCGGCCGAGAGTGTTCGGCTGGGGTCATAAATACCTCCTAGTTGTGCTCGGAAAACCGAGGGCTAGGCTCCCAGACACCGTCGTTGGATGTCAATGAACCTGGCTCAAGAATAGCAGATTTGCATGGTGGGTCAAGCTTTTACGGGTAATAGTTACTTTTTTAGTCTACAGAAAGCGGGGGTTTTATGATGCAAGGACGGTGCCGGCAGGCTCGGGTGTGAGCTTGGGGTCGGCTGGGACTGTGCGGACACGACCAACAAGCGAGGATTGTTGGTGGGACGAAAAGTGTTGAGCAATCGCTTGGGCCAGCGCGGTGGACAATACTGTGGGTACCGCATTGCCGATTTGAAGATTTTTGTCTGTACGAGAGCCAAAGAATTTGTAATCATCGCGGAAACATTGCAAGCGTGCACCTTCGCGGGTGGTAAGCCCCCGAGCTACCTTGGGATGGATACAGCGGGATGACGATGGTGTGCCGAGATTGCGGGTGATGGTGGTAGATGGCTTGTCCCACCACAAACGACAGTAGGTATTTTTGAACCCGGATTTGGGCCGCAGCTCGGCAGGCAAATCGGCCGGAGTGCCGCCATCGGGCAATAGCTGCATCATGCGGATCAGGTTTGGATTATTCTGGGGAGCATTGTGATCCATCAGCTGGCTTGGTGCGTTTTGGCGCATGAGGGTTTGAAACTTATTTTGAGGCGCAGAGGCATACTGCGTGCTTGTGCCACCAGACGGTATTAACGGAAGATCTCCGATAGCCTCGCCTAGCGTGAGATAGGGCTGCATACCTGCGCGAGAGGGTGCTGACGACCGAGTAGGATCATAGTGAGTGGCTACGGGGTAGTGAAAGGGTTTAGGAAGCTTAGACCCGACCAGAATCACTCGTTCTCTGATTTGTGGTGCACCAAAATCGGCTGCATTGAGGAGCTGGTATTGCACCCGATAGCCTAGGGATTCAAAAAGCGAAACAATATCGGCTAATAGTTGCCCTTTTTGCATAGATAGTAACCCTTTGACATTTTCAAAGAGAAAGAAGCGCGGGTTTACTTCTTGTAATACACGGAGGTACTGCTCAAACAGTTTGCCTCGAGGATCTCCGGGCTCACGCTTGCCCACTGTGGAGTAGGCTTGGCAGGGAGGGCCACCAATGATGATGTCGATCTCTCCCGGGCGGATCCCCAAATCTCGCTCCAGCTTGGAAGCGCCGAAGGTCTGGATATCCTCTACATACATTTTTACACCCGGATGGTTGAGCGAGTAGGCTTGCGCCATGTTGGGCAAGATTTCGTTGGCGGCTACGACCTCGAAAGTATCATCGTTGGCAAAGCCAAATGTCAGGCCACCTACACCCGCAAATAGATCCAAGACTTTGAGTTTGTTCCCCATAACAATACCTATTAGCTAAAATCTATTTCTTCGTACCGCGGTGGCATTTCGGTCAGCTTCCACGCAAAGCTATTTTGATCGATATTAAAAACGGTTTGGCCTTCCATCTGCTGACGAGTGATCCAATTCACGCTATCTTCTTGAATCTCGTCTAGCTTTACGAATGCGGCTTGGCCATTGTAGAGATCGAAGTGCACTCCAATGGTGTGGATGCCGAGTTCGGCAAAAACTCGCTTGGCCTCCAACACTTTGTGCTGCTTGATGTCGTTGGTCCCCGTAAATCCAGATTGAATCTCGACTCGGATAGTGCTACCATCGCGCAACTCTACCTCCAGGTCGGCCTTTGGAGTACGCTTAAATGTATCTACCGAAGTCAGATCGTCATCCCCGATTAGGCGCAAAGTGGTGAGCTCGTCGCCAAAAACCAAGCTCAATGCTCGAAGAAAATACTGAGAAACCACATACCCCCGCATCCAGTTAAAGTAAACTTGCTCGGGACGACGGCCCTGATTGTTGAGGCGAGGCATAATACCACTATCCCAGATGGTGCGAAATACTCCGTCTATGTGTTCTTGGCAGAATGCTTCGATATCCGAGACCCTCACTGGCTCAGGGGCGGTAGCATTTATCTTGGTGACAATACCGATCAGTCGGGTATTGAGATTGGTAAGATACTCCTCGTCAATACCGGGCGTAATGTCTTTGGCACCGAAGAAATTTTTGGCAGCAGATTGATTCGCAAAACCCAACTGCCCTCGATATGCTCTGAAATGTTCTGCCGTGATGGCCATAGGAGTGCTGTTAGTCTATCTCCAGGGTAGCATATCGGGATCCGGGGTAGCCAACCTACCGCTCCCCTACCTCTACTGTGCCGATAGGGGTGTAGATGGGGGCCATAGGTTGACTTATGGCTCCAAAAATTTAAACTCTAATCTGTTGGAAAAACAAAGATTGGGGTGTGGCCAAGTGGTAAGGCAATAGGTTCTGGTCCTATGATCCTAGGTTCGAATCCTAGCACCCCAGCCAAAGCGCATCATCGCAGGATTTCCGAAGTCCGATAAGCGGCATCACTCAAATGGCGCGAG